>CAMVLL010000045.1 GCA_947168315.1 uncultured Bacteroidota bacterium
GTGAACGGTAATACCTGTCTGCCCAATCTGACGGTCGGCTTCACAGAAACCTGCGTCAACAGCAGCACGGCTCGCTCCCACCTCAGCATGAAGTTCCTTAGCCAAGGTGAAAAGCTGGTCAAATCCTTCCTTCGATCCCATACCGTAACCACCGGCAACGACGATGGAAGCACCCTTCAGATTATTCTTTGACTTTTGTACCTGACGGTCGATAACCTTTACTACATAATCTGTCTCAGGCACATATTTAGCAACCTCATGACGGATTACCTCTCCGTTATAGTTCTCATCCAGAACCTCCATTTTCATCACACCCGGACGGACTGTTGCCATCTGCGGACGATGTTCTGGGTTCACGATGGTTGCGATGATGTTACCACCAAATGCTGGACGAATCTGATATAACAGGTTTTCATAAGTCTTACCCAAACGCTTATCTTCGTGACTACCGATTTCCAACTGTGTACAGTCGGCTGTCAAACCACTGGTCAATGAAGAAGAGACGCGTGGTCCTAAGTCACGACCGATAACGGTAGCGCCCATCAAACAGATCTGCGGTTGTTCCTCTTTGAAAAGATTTACCAGAATAGAGGTATGAGGAAGTGAGGTATAAGGGAAAAGTCCCGGTGCATCGAACACGTGCAAACGGTCAACTCCATATTTCAACACTTGTTTCTCAACATTGTCCAAGCCAGTTCCAGCAACAACTGCCTCCAACTGACATCCAAGTTGATTTGCTAACTTACGACCTTTAGTTAACAGTTCGAGACTTACATCAGCAACGGTAGTGCCTTCGATCTCGCAATATACAAATACATTATTCATAATCTTATCCTATTTCGTGGTTAGCAATCAATTCAGTAATCAAGCCTTCAATATCTGCATCGCTAGCAGTCAACGTCTTGCTCTCTTTAGCCTGGAAGCTGATGTTCTGTACAGCCTTCACCTTTGTCGGAGAGCCTGACAAACCACATTGTTCAAGGTCAGCGTTGACATCGTTAGCCGTCCACTCAACCAGGTTCAGGTAAGGACGTTTCTCATAAAGGTCGGCATAAGGCAGTGTAGCACCATCTTTTGTGATGGCTGCCTTTTCCTGACCACCTAACGCACGTTTATATTTCATCACTAATTTGGCGTTTCTTGGGCGACAAGGAGCTGCACTGCCATTGACTGTCAAGACGATAGGGAGCGGTCCTTCAACCACTTCGATACCTCCGTCGATATGACGGCGACAAGTGATGCGACGTTTTTCCTCATCCACGTTCAAGATTTCCTCGGTATAGGTAATTTGGGTTAAACCCAACTTCTGTGCAACCTGAGGACCAACCTGTGCGGTATCACCATCAATAGCCTGACGACCGCCGATGATGATATCACAATCACCAATCTGACGAATAGCTGTAGCCAATGCATAAGAGGTAGCCAATGTGTCGGCACCTGCAAAAGCACGGTCAGTGAGTAGATAACCATTGTCTGCACCTCTATACAAACCCTCACGGATAATCTCTGCTGCTCTTCCAGGCCCCATGGTCAACATGGTGATGGTAGAACCAGGATGTGTGTCTTTTAGTCGGAGAGCCTGCTCAAGGGCATTAAGGTCTTCCGGATTGAACACTGCCGGAAGGGCGGCACGGTTGACGGTACCATCTGCATTCATAGCGTCTTTACCGACGTTACGTGTATCAGGCACTTGCTTTGCCAAAACTACAATTTTTAAACTCATATACTATTTATTTACTTTGATTATTCACAATAAGCCTTTACGACATATATAGGTATAAAGCGGTGCAAATTTAGCTAAAGTATTTCATTATTGAAAGTATAAAGTCGAAAATCTGCACTTTGGGATTTCCATAAAACAAGCGAGGCACCTCTAAATGAAGTGCCTCACATGCCTATTATTTTTACCTTTGTTTGTTGAAAATCAATTTCATTGAATCCGGATCAAGCGGTTTCATCGTTGGCAGTTTCAGACTCTTTACCATCTTTTCGGTACCTTGTTTATATTTCTGGAAATGTGGAGTTTTCAGATGCTGCTGATAGGCTTCTTCCGAGGCATAGATCTCAAGGATACGAATCTGTGTAGGATTCTCTGAGCTTTGCATCGGGAAGAGACAGATAACGCCCTTTTCACGCTCCACAGAGAGGCGGTCCACCTCATTGGCAAAACTCAGGTATTGTTCCAGATACTCAGGATATACCTCTATCTCAGCCAGACGTACAATCATGTTATCCATCTTGATAGGCATGGCAAACTCCTCATCGGTCACTTTATTTAATTGTACCACATGATCTTCACCAGGAACGATATCGCTCACGGTCAGACACTCGACGTCACTATATGGTGTGGCACCATTCCAATGTCGAACGTTCGGAGCTGTCACCACAACATCCCCTTTCTTAAGCAATTGCTTTTCCTTACCTTCCTCCTGATAATATCCTTCACCATTGAGAATCATCAGAACTTGAGTAGCATTTGGGTGATAGTGCCACGAGTTACGGCTTCCTCGTTCGAAAAGGAAATTGGTTGTCATCTGGTGATTACTTCTGCTGAGCACAGATATACGGACGTTGCCTGTATTATGTTGTGCGGGAGCATTAAACATTGTTGGGAAGATAGTGTTCTGTGCCATAGCCATAAAGGGGAAAACAAGACAAATAATAAGTAAAATTTTATTATTCATTTATTAAAGAGTTTAATAGCGTTATCAAATAAAAACATATCTTTATAAGCCTTTAAGTCGGCTTCCTCCAATAAGTATTGTTTCATCCTCGCGAGTCCGGCTGTCAACACTTGAGGTGCCACATAAGGATAGTCGGAACCATAGAGCAGATGGTCGGGTGTCGTAATGGTCAGCATCATCCTGATCACTTCAGGAGAGTGTGCTCCGGCCAGATCATAATAAAGACCGTTCAGATTGGCCTCCCAATCTATTTCTCCCACCAGTTTATTGGCCTGCATGACTGCGGTGAGCGACTTCATCCGAGGTATTGCCAGTGGCAGGTATGCTCCGCAATGAGGGACAACCACCTTCACGTTCGGATAACGTGCAAGCAGGTTTCGAGTAATCATGTTGGCAACGGCTCGAGTCGTCTCGGAAAGATACTCTTGCATGGCCAAAGGAGTCTGCTTCATGACCTCACGATTCATTGGTTCCGGACGATGAGGGTGAAGAATCACCACGGCATGGCGTTCGTTCAATACAGAAAAGAGCGTATCCAACGCTGGTGTACCGAGGTATTGTCCACCGACATTGGTAGCCAACTTGACACCATCAGCACCAAGATGATCCAACGCGTAAATCGCTTCATCAATGGCAGCCTTTACATCCGGCAATGGAAGGGCGGCACAAAAGAGAAACCGACCGGGATATGCATGTTTCAACTGAGCTGCCACCTCATTCGAAGAGCGAATGACAGTTGCAGAAGAAGGCTGTGGAGCAGCCAGGGTTAGTATGGAGGTCTGGATGCCCGCCTCATCCATCCATTTGAGATGTGACGCCACATCATATTTCGGCAAAGGAAAACCTTCATCTAACAATCTTCCCTCCTCTTGTAAAGACGATAAGAACTCGGGAGTGATGATATGACTATGCACATCGATAACTCCTTGAGCCATTGTGGTAGAGACAAAAGCCATCATTGCTATAAATACTTTCAGTTTCATATAGTTTTCTATAGTTCAGCCAGACATTCGATCACTGTTTCCCAGTCTTTTTCCGGCTCGAAGCCGAACTTATCATCAATGCCGACATTGAAATAAAGTTTTTGATCGAAGTTCGAGAGCTTATTGTTCGTCACCTCCGGATTCTCATTGGTAAAATCGAAGTGAATGCCATCCTCCTCAAAGTGCTTTAAGTAGGCTTTCATCTGCTCATCATGGCATGAGCTCCATAGGATGAGCGTAACATCATCACGCGCAGATAGTAGTTGCAGAGCTTCTTTTGCGAGAGGGAAATATTGAAAAGTCTCTTCTGAATCGTAACAAGCCTTCACGATGGTATCGTGGATATCGACAATGACATATATCTTCTCCCAATTCTTGAGTTTCTTGCGGTTGAAGGCAACCTCAAACGATTTAGCAATATTCATAAATGATTGTTTTACAATCACAAAGATATAAAATCATTTGGAAAAATAACAAATAATTTAAAGAAATGTATAAATGAATAAAAATAAGTTGTATATTTACCGCCGAAATAAATACTTAACATTAAACTACAAATTAATGAAAACACAAACAAAGACTTTTAGACCGTTATGTGTGACAGCAATTATGGCTGTATGCTTGCTCCTCATGGCAAGTTGTAAACATCATCCTAAATTTGGAGAAGAGATTATCGTCTGTGGCGACGACAAGGTGTTGATTCTCGATCCAGCACAAACCGAAGGTAATAAAGGTAAGGTAATATGGCAATGGAAGACTTCTGATGCCGCTGATCAATTGCCTGCCGAGTACCAGAAACTCTTGCAGAACATTGATGAGTGTAAGTTCACGGACAATAACCGAAAGATTATGATTACCGCTTCGGGTGGTGGAGCGCTCCTACTCGACCGTGCCACCAAGAAATGCCTTTTCTATGCAAAAGTACCGATGGCTCATTCCATTGAGAAGTTGCCTAACAATCGTCTTGTCGTGGCTATGTCGACACACCCTCAAGGAAACGCTATCGAGATTTATGATATTGACAAGCCGGAAAAGGTACTTATCCGCGACAGTCTCTACTTTGCCCATGGTGTGGTATGGATGCCAAAGGAGAAACGCCTCTATGCCTTAGGATTCAATGTGATCAGATCTTATAAACTCATGGATTGGAATACCAAACATCCGTCATTGGTATTAGATAAACAATACTACACGCCTGCTGAAGGTGGCCATGATCTGGTTCCGATAGGCGATCATATGATGCTTACCACCAACCACAAGGGTGTATATTTCTTTGATCTGAAGAAAGAACGGTTCAGTTCGTTCGAACTTCTTGAGCAGATGCCGAACGTGAAGTCGGTCAACTTCCGACCGAAAGGTCAAGGACTTGCCTATACGCAAGCTGATATCAATTGGTGGACACATCATATTTACCTGGAGCATCCGGCACAAACAATTATTATTGATTCTATCAATGTGTACAAGGTAAGAACGACTTTCAAATTCTAATAAGCAATAGATTTACCTTTACAAAAACAATCGGCGAGCACAGAACAACATATCCATGCTCGCCGAATTGGTTTATGCACCCCAAAGAGGCTTACTCGTTTGCCTCGTATTTAGCGATCTTATCCATGTAATATTTTCTCAGATCAGCCCATTTATAATATGGGTATTGGTCTGTCTGGATTGGAAGACTTACCTCACGCTCGTTCAGCATGGCCTTCACCAGGATATCTCCGGTCTTTCCTTTCTTCGGGCGATAGAAGATGATCTGAATGTTACTAGCCATTGGGAAGATACGATAGTTACGCCATTGCTCATCCAGTTTGTTCAAGTCGTTTACGACTACACCGCAGTTGCCCAGTTCAAGCAAACAAGCCAAAGGCATCACACACACCTCATGACCGAAGCGAAGTGTAGCCTGTGTCGTCGTGATCGTATCGGATGTAGCGATAATGTTCTTCAAGAGGTTCAACTGACTGAACGGCATTACGCCACCTGTCTGAGGAGCAGCACCATAATTGAGGTACCATCCTGCATTATTGACACGCCAGAGGTCGTAAACCTCATCATCGGTAAAGAGGGAGTAGAATTCAATATCCGTATCATGGCTCTGCATATTGGAAGCAATGTCGAAAAGCTGGCGCATCAATGAGGAAGCCTGAACATTGTTATATACCCATGTCTGGTCATTGAACAAGACTTTCATCAGACGATCCGGGTGAGTATTCTCATATCTGAACTTGCTTAGTTCCTCACGACCCTTACCTGAGTTCTTGCGTACCTGACCTTCCCAAGGAGCATTCAGGTAATACTGGAATGATTCACTTACATCGTTGTGGAAACGAGCTGTCGGGTTGGCAGCTGCCAGTTCCTCACACTCTGCCTCCATAGAGAGGATACAGCGGATAACAACCGTACTACGGGCATTGATATTCACATTCTTCGTTAGGAAAATCTCCGGGAAGTTCTGTACCATACGTTTTCCGATGCCATGATGCTGACGTTCGCCGACTGTTGTCAACTCGCCCAAACGATTGATAGTTGTCGGGTGGAAAGCCTCCAATTTCTTCAACACCTCTTCACCTACCTCTGTCAACTTTCCGTTACGATGAGCCTCACGCAACACCATCAACGGAGCATCATACTCTTGTCGTCCGATGAGCCAACGAGAACCATGGCGACCGTAGTGTGTCAGGTAGAATGCCTCATAACCCTTTGGAGCAGGAGTCAGAGCCTCCGTAGCCAACTGGTTGTTGTAATCCAAGTAATTACTAGCAGACAGAAATCTGTTTGCCTTAATTTCCTCGCGAGCTGTCTGTGCCTGAACCCCTATGGCAAGAGCAGCTACTGCTACTAAAAAGAATAAACGCTTCATATTCGATCAATTATAATTGTTATTAAATCTATTTCTTTACAAGTCGTCCCATCTGCATGACCGCACGCACATTCAATTCCGCATCCAGCAGTACGATGTCAGCATCCTTGCCTCGTTGCAACGATCCTTTACGGTCGTAGATGTTTATCCGCTTGGCAGGTGACTCAGATGCCATTCGTATAGCATCTTCCAGTGGTATATCGACTTCATTCACCATAACCCGAATCAACTTATCCATCGTTGATACGCTGCCCGCCAAGGCAGAATGATCAGCCAGTTTGGCCACGCCGTCCTCAATGATAACGCGATCATCAAAGGCTACGGTCGATAAGCTATCGGTCGGAGCCATGGCATCGGTTATCAGACATGTTTTCTCCACGCCTTTTAACTGATACACAAGACGGAGGATAGCGGGTGGTACATGTTTCCCATCAGCTATCAGTTCGACGGTCATATCTTGAAGCAGATAGACGCTCTCCACCGTTCCCTCATGCTTATATTCGCCTTCCTTATGAAAACCCTTCATCCCATTATAGAAATGTGTCGCATGGACATATCCGTACTTCCATGCTTCTTTCATTATGGCGTAATCAGCGGTGGTATGAGCCACTCCGACAACGATTCCACGTTCAGAAAGATATTTACCGAACTCCAATGCTCCCTCCATCTCAGGTGCCGCATCCCAACGTCGAATACACGGATAGCGGTCGACCAACATCCGATATTCTTTCGGATCCGGCTTACGGATATACTCTGGCATCTGTCCGCCAGCCATCGATGGATTCAGATAAGGTCCCTCCAGATGTAGGCCGATGACAGGAGAATCAGCATTTTGCATCCTTCTGACGGTCTCGTCGGCAGCTTGCTCAATCATCGGCAAGGATGACGAGGCCAGCGTTATCAAGATACCGGTCGTTCCATGGCGCAGATGCGTGTTTATCACCGTTTCAAAAGCTTCCTCCGTACCTTCCATGAAGTCGTAGCCACCGCCACCATGAACATGAAGATCGATGAAGCCAGGAACAACGAAACAGCCAGAAGCATCCACACACTCACCGTCGAATCCTTCTATCTTCCGAGTGGTTATCTCTTCAATCCTCCCATTGTTTACCACGATAGAAGCTTCGGGAAGCCATCCATCGGGAGTCAATACTATTCCTTTTTGAATCAGTATCCTCATCCTATTTGCTTTCTAGATGAATGGTGGCCGATTGCAATCCTTTCCCCTTTGCAGTCAGCGTGATTTGCCCAGCCTTCTCAGTGGTCTGAACGACGGCTGTCATCATCCCGTTGAACACCTTCATTTGCGGTTTATGGAACAGTTCCAAGGAAGTCGCGTCACCGTTTGCGCCGGCACGATAAAAGCCTGCACCCCTCACCTGATAAGAGATACTCATCTGCGCGTCAGGACACAGATTACCATCCTTGTCCACCACCTTTACGGTAACGAACGACAAGTCCTTACCATCTGCTTTCAGGATTGAGCGGTCGGCTTCGAGCTCGATATGATGAGGTTTTCCTGCTGTATGTAACTCTTTCTCTGCTACGGCTTTACCTTGTGCATCATAAGCCACTACTTTAACTGTTCCAGGTTCGTAACGGGTATCCATCCACATCAGGCGATAACGCTTTTGCCGTTTCAATTGAGCCAACGATAATGAGTCTGAACTATTCTCTACGGTCACCGAAAGATCCTTTGTCCGCTTGCCCTGACTCTTACCATTTATGAACAATTCCGCTGTCGGATAATTGGTATAGACAAAGACAGGCGTCACCTCTCCTTCCCTGCCCGGCCACGTCCAATGCGGCACGATATGCAAGGTCTCCTCACTTTTGTTCCAATGACTGCGATAGAGGTAATAACGATCCTTTGGGATGCCCGCCAAATCGACGATGCCGAACATGGATGAATGGCTTGGCCAATCGATATAGTACGGCGTCGGTTCACCTAGGTAGTCAAATCCTGTCCATACGAACTCACCGATAGCCCAAGGTTTATCCTCATACCAGAGAAAGTTATCCTCCGGCAGTTCCGACCAGGAACAATAATCGAGGTCGTATGACGATATCTGGTGATCAGGATATTTCTTTGAGTGCTGACGTACAACCGGGAATTTATACACTCCGCGAGAGCTAATAGTAGATGCAGTCTCACTGCCTAGGATAATCTGTTGTGGCAGACGGTTGTATGCCTCCTGGATACGGTTGGCACGATAGTTCAAGGCAGGAATATCCATGATGGCAGCTGTACCATTGTCGAGAACGTCGCTGACACGGTCCATACCCTGTGTCACAGGACGACTCGGATCCTCACGATGACAAATATTCTGCAGACGATATGCCACCTTATTGCCTACCGACTGGTCGGGAACCTCGTTACCGATGCACCACATCATCACGCTCGGGTTATTCCGATAGTGATGTACCAGGTTCACCAAGTCTTTCTCCACCCATTCGTCGAAGAGCTTGTTATAGCCATTCTTTACCTTTGGCTCTTTCCACTCGTCGAACGACTCAAGCATCAGCATCACGCCCATCTCGTCACAGGCTTGTACCAGTTCAGGAGCCGGCATGTTATGTGACGTACGGATGGCGTTCACTCCCATATCCTTCATGATACGCAACTGACGGCGTATAGCAGCATCGTTCACGGCAGAGCCTATCGGACCAAGGTCATGATGGTTGCAGACTCCTTGGAACTTGATGGGCTTGCCATTCAGAAATGCCCCCTTGTTAGGGATTATCTCAAGTTTACGGATACCAAAACGAGTGGTATAGGTATCCTTCAACTGATTGTCGGCATAGATTTTTGATTCCGCCGTATAGAGAACGGGAGTCTCTGGCGACCATAGTTTCGGTTGTTTCACCTCGAAGGATTGTTCAAAGAGATGTTTGTCAAAGACGCTCAGCGATGATTTCTCCACTGCCACCTGATTGCCTTGCGCATCGAGGATACGTGTCTCGATTTGGTAGTTCTTACCCGCATCCGAGTACTCAAGGGATGTCTTCAGCACCACTTGAGCCTGTTGTTCCGTGACAACGGGAGTTGTCGCATACGTTCCCCATGTCGGCACATGCACATCGTCGGTAATTACCAAATGAACGTTTCGGTAAAGTCCCGCTCCGGGGTACCAACGTGAGAAGTCCGTATCATTTTCCAATCGTACCGCCAACTCATTGATCGAGCCGACGTTCAGATAAGGAGTCACGTCGATAAAGAACGAGTTATAACCATACGGCCAACCCCCAGCCTCTTTACCATTGACATACACTTTGGAATGGCTCATGGCACCGTCAAAGATCAGTGTGGCTTTCTTGCCTTTCTGAAAAGCAGGGGCTTCGAAGGCCAGACGGTACCAACCGACACCGACAAACGGCAAACCGCCTGTACGTCCCGAGTGATTCATCGCCTCTTTCTGTCCATCCTGAACGATAGCCACCCTCTGCATGTCGTTCGTCGCACTGAATGGTCCATAGATGGCCCAGTCGTGAGGTACGGTTACCCGTTGCCAAGCCGAATCGTCATAGTCTTTTTGCGCGAAGGCAGCCTGGTCCTCACGTGTAAACCTCCAATTTTTCTCAAAGGTCTGCATGCTTCTCTCTTGTGCGAAGAGCGACAGTGTGCAGACCATTCCCAATACAAATAAACCTTTTCTCATTATTTTTTTTGATTTGATGTAGTAAATATGATTTCACCGGCATTCACTAAGTCGTCATGATCAATACGCAGGTTGGCAGACTTATGTTTCCCGATTTTTATCTCTCTGATATAATCGCCATTCCCTTCCTTACGAATAACGAGTTTATCGTTTTTCCAATATTTCGTATCCAACTGGATCGTTATTTCGTCAAAGGTCGGAGTCGTCAACGTATATTTCGGCACTCCTGGGCAATCAGGATAGAATCCCATCATGCTGAACACGGCCCATGCCGACATGGTGCCCGTATCATCGTTGCCTGGTAAGCCGTCAGGCTTATCAGTAAAATGCTTTGCCAGAAGTTCCTTCACCAGTTGCTGTGTACGCCACCCTTCACCAGCGAACTGGCTGAAGAGATAAGGGTAAGCGATATCCGGCTCGTTGGCAGGATCATAGTACCCTTTATCGAAGACCGATTGCAGACGACTTACGAAGACACGGTCGCCTCCCATCAGCTGAGCCAGTCCTTTGATATCGTGTGGCACATAGAATGTGTAGTTCCACGCGTTTCCTTCATGGAAGCCCGGGCTCGGTGCGAAGTCGGCCCCCTCTTTCGGATCGAACGGATCGTAGAACTTTCCACTGGAGGTGATTGGACAGAGCGTTCCAAACTCCTTGCGGTAATAATGCTTATATCCCAAAGAACGTTTACGGAAGAGTTTCTCGTCCTCCTTTTTCTTCATCGACTTAGCCAGATCAGCCAAGGCATTGTCGGCTACATAATACTCAAGGGCATGTGACACGGAATTATCATATTGTTCTGTCATCGGGACATATCCCTTCTCCATGTAAGCATCGTTGTCTGGCCGCAAAGGGTTATCCTTCCCCGGTGTCACAGCTGATTTCCTCATGGCCCGATAAGCACGGTCGATATCAAAGTCTTGCAGTCCCTTCAACCAAGTATCCACGATCACCGGAATGGCAGGATCACCTTCCATCGTATAAGTCTCTCTACCGAACAGTTCCCATTTAGGCAGCCATCCGCTCTCGTTGTACATCGATATCATCGAGTTCACCATATCCAGCTGTCGGTCGGGGAAGATCAGTGTCATCAACTGGTGCAGGTTACGGTAAGTATCCCACAGCGAGAACACCGTATAGCGGTTACGGTTGGTGGTGAAGAACTTATCACCCTCCAGTTGCGGAAACTGACCGCTCACATCCTGCAGGATGTTCGGGTGAATCAGGGTATGATATAACGCTGTGTAGAACACACGTTTCTGTTCGTCCGTACCACCTTTCACCTGGATACGTGAGAGATCCTCGTTCCATCTTGTCCTTGCCTGAGCCATCAGACGGTCGAAAGTCGTGCCGAACGGTTGTTCTTTCTCCAGATTCATTCTGGCATTGGCGATGCTGACGAACGACACACCGATACTTACTTCGATTACCTCACCTTCCTGCGTATCGAACGAGAAGAACGCACCGATATCATCGCCGCTCAGTTCCTTGGAATATTTCGTATAGAGTTTATACTGTCCGGCGGTATTATCCCATTGAGCCTCAGCGGGCATCGGTCGCATCTTCTTCCAATAACCTCGTTCCGCCGGCATCTTGCTAAGTCGCATCACGAAGTAGATAGGGAACACGGCATTGGGATTATAGCAGAACGTACCCAGCAGTTTCGTACCCTCGATTTCCCGATCGTTGACAAAGCGCAGCATCGCTCCGCTCTCATTGGTCAATCCTTCGCCAAGGTTCATGAGCAGATGACTCTTCCCCTTCGGAAAGGTGAAGCGAGCCATGCTGGTTCGTGGGGAAGCGGTCACCTCACACACGACATTATATTTCGTTAAACGGTTGGAATAATAACCCGGTGTCGCCTTCTCATCCTGATAAGTACTGCCATAGTGTCGATAGTCCACGTTCAGCTCACCCGTTGTCGGCATCAACAGCAGGGAGCTCATCTCCGGACAGCCCACACCACTCAGGTTTACATGAGCGAAGCCCGTGAGAAACTTATTATGATACTCGTAGGGAGTTGACCACCAGCGTGAGTCCTTCTCATATTTGTTCTCTGCCTCCCCTCCCATCACATTGAACGGGGTGACCGACATGAGACCTTGCGGACACAGCGCTCCCGGATTAGTGGTGCCATAGTTGGTCGTCCCGATAAACGGATCCACATAATCGACTGGTGACTGCTGTGCCTGAACTGTCCACAGTGTCATCAAGAGCCAACACACTAAAATAAACGTTCGTTTCATATAGTTTATATTTGATGTAAAAGTAGCAATTTTTAGCGATTTAAGCAAATAAAAAGGCATATTTCAGAGACATAAATTGTTGTATATTTTAATTATTATCATATCAATGATTTAATATATCTTTAAGTTTATTAAAAACGATGCCATTTTTCGTATTTTATTAAATAATCTGAACACGGCATTTCTTTTTTTTCGTAAATTCGCACCGCATTTGGTGCTGAAGAGCTCAATAGGGAATCAGGTGCAAGGCCTGAACAGTCCCGCTGCTGTAAGTCGCGACCGTTTGGCACAAGTCCACAGTCACTGAGAAATCGGGAAGACAGTTGTGCCATGCGACAAGTCAGAAGACCTGCCAATGCATTTGTATCAACCAACTGCCTCGAGGAAAGGCTAATGAATACAAGTCATGAGATATAAGTTTTGCGTTTTATGGGTTAGTGGTGTGATGTCGGTGCTATGTGCATCGGCTCAGACCGTCCGTAAGGATACCACAACGCAGCAGAACTATAAGATCCAGGAAGTAGTCATTACCGAATCGAAGAAGGCCCGTACTGTCAGCAGCACTGCTCCTCTGCATATCTTAGGCAGACAAGAGATGCTAAAGACAGGTGTTACCGACATGGCCGATGCCCTGCATCGTCTGCCCGGTATCAACTTACGTGACTATGGTGGTGCAGGTGGCGTGAAGACCGTATCAGTCCGTGGCTTCGGTGCTAAACACACAGGGGTAAGTTATGACGGAATCATGCTTAGCGACAGCCAAAGCGGCGAGATCGATCTTTCACGCTATTCCTTGGATAATGTGGACAACATTTCATTGACCGTCGGCGACAATGATGAGATCTTTATCCCCGCACGAAACGCGAGTACGCCTGCTACCCTGTCCATACAGACGATAGGCGTGCCGACAGCCGATACGGATCCTCATCTTACCGCACAGTTGAAGGTAGGTTCCTTCGGATATATCAGTCCGTTCCTCCGCTATGAGCAAAACTTCTCCAACAAATTCGCCTTCTCGGCCGTCGGGGAATATACCTATGCGGACAACGACTATCCCTACTCCATCAAGAATATCACCTTGACCATGCACGACCGTCGCACAAATAGCAGGATGAACTCAGGACATGGAGAACTGAATTTTGTATGGAACGTGAACCCGACAAGTCGTGTCAGCGGAAAAGCATATTACTATGACAACGACCGTCAGTTACCAGGTCAGGTACATTACTACGTGAATATCAGCAAGGAAACGCTACACGACCGGAATGCATTCGGACAATTGATGTATCAGGCCTTCTGGACCAATGGTCTGTCGTTCAAATGGTATGGGAAATACAACTGGTATTCTTCCTCCTATCGTGACCCGTTATATACGGGTGGTGTGATGGATGCCGACTATTGGCAGCGTGAAGCCTATACGGCAGCATCGTTGCTATACAGCCCGAACGAGCATTGGGCATTCGACTACTCAGCGGATTATTTCTTTAATAACCTGAACAGCAGTCTGGCCACCGATACCCGTCCGTACCGTCACTCCATCCTGCAGTCGGCTACCGCCAAATACAGTACGCACCGGCTGAACATCCTGGCACGCCTGTTGTACTCGTCTTATCTGAACGAGGCCAAAGATGGTGAGGGTGCTGATGATATGAGTCGCCTCTCTCCGTCGTTGTCGTTCTCGTACAAGCTGTTGGATGAGCAGAACCTCTACGTCAGGGCATCCTATAAGAATATCTTCCGTGCTCCGACCTTCAACGAGAACTATTATTTCCACTATGGTTCACCCGACTTGAAGCCGGAATCGACCGACCAGTTCAACCTGGGTGTGACGTGGAGAGCCGGTGACGAGCAGAAGACATCTTGGCAAATCACGATGGACGGATATTACAATCATGTGAAAGATAAGATCATAGCGATCCCTTATAATATGTTCATCTGGCGATGCATCAATGTCGGGAAAGTACGGACCTTGGGCGCAGAGGTAACGGCACAGCTCACCCACCGTTTCAACGAACGACACGCCTTGACATGGATGGGCAGTTACAGTCTGCAAGACAGTGAGAACCGTACGATACCGGGGTCGAACACCTACGGACTACAGTTGGCCTACACGCCGAAGCATACCGGCAGCGTGACTGTAAGCTACGAGAACCCATGGGTAAACCTCTCCCTCAACGGACAGGGCGTCAGCAGCCGTTGGGCGAACAACGAGCACTATGAGTCCACTGAGATTGAAGGCTATTGGGATACGAACCTATCCGCCTACCGGACCTTTACTTTCGGTAAGCATACGATAGAAGGACGATTCGACATCAAGAACCTGTTCGACCAGCAATACGAGATCGTGCGGTTCTATCCGATGCCGGGACGAAGTTGGCTATTAACAATCAATTATAAATTCTAAACAAAAGAAAATGAAAAAGAATCTATTCGGCTTATTAAGCCTATGCATGGGAATCGCATTGATTTCCTCATGTAACACTGAAAGTGATCCTGTCATCGTTGAAGTACCCGTATCTGACGGTGCTTACATTGTTGGTTCAGGAAACATGAGCGCAGGTATAGACGGTAGCCTTACCTACTATGACTACGCCTCCTCTACAGCTAAACAGAATGCCTTTGCTTCAGCTAACGGAAAAAGTCTGGGACTGACAGCAAACGATGCTATGCGCTATGGAAACAAGTTCTATATCGTTGTCGATAACGAGCATACCGTTTTCGTAACCGATGCAAAGAACCTGAAGATAATCAAAGCAATCAACACAGCTGAGTTGATGGGTGAGGCTGATGGTGCTCATCCTCGTTGCATCACTGCATACGAAGGCAATATCTACGTATCTACCTATGGTGGCTATGTGGCAGCTATCGATACCGTCAACTACAACCTGACAAAGAAGTACAAAGCAGGTTCATATCCTGAAGGCCTGTTGGTTACAGGCGGTGTTCTATTTGTAGCGAACTCCGACTATGGTAACGGTAACGCCTCTATCTCACAGATTAACCTTAGCTCTGGCAACGACAATCCGATCGTCAACCAAAACATCCGCAATCCGCAACAGTTGGCCATTGCCGGACAGGATCTTTACTTCCTCGACTACGGACAGTATGGCCCTGCTCCTACATATGCACAGGAGAATGCAGGTGTATATTGCATCTCAGGTAATAGTGTTAATCGCGTGATCCCTGACGCTACAGGTTGGGCTTGTGCTGGTACAAAAATCTATACCTATAACTCGCCTTACGGCAGTAGTAGTACTACCTATTCTGTCTTCGACATTGCCAACAAGAGTATGTCAAGTTTCAATCCTGAGGGAATCGACAGTCCGGCTGCTATCGGTGTAGATCCTGTTTCGGGAGATGTGTTTATCGCATCTTATCACCTGACAACCTCTGACTGGGGAACATACGCTGACTACTTCTCTCCAGGCTATGTTAACATTTACGATAACAATGTAAATAACATGAAGAACACCTTCACTTGTGGTGTTGGTCCTACACGTATTACCTTCAATGTAAGTTCTGCATTTGTTGAGTATTAATCAATGCGAAACATCTATTTGATAGGAATCCTATTCGTATGGCTCTCTTCCTGCGGTAACAAGATGACTCATCCGCAGGAAGGAGGCGATACGCTTTCCCTAAAGTATGCGACGTTGCTGAATATCGTCGATTACGACGGCTATTCCGTCGCCACCATCTCCAATCCTTGGAGAGAAGGAAAAATTCTGCACACCTATGTGCTGGTACCTCGCGAAAGCGAAATGCCGGAACACCTTCCCTCAGGAACAATCATCCGCACACCTATCCAGCGTGCGACCGTCTTTACTACCGTTCACTGCTCGTTGCTCACTACCTTTGGGTTGGGCGAACGCATTGTCGGCGTGGCTGACTTGAAATATATCAAGATCCCATATATCCATGAGCAGGTGAAGAACGGCCGTATCGCCGACTGTGGTAACGGACTCAGTCCTACGGTCGAGAAGATCATGGACATCAAGCCCGATGCCATCATGCTCTCGCCGTTTGAGAACAGCGGAGGCTATGGCAAAGTCGAGGAACTGGGTATCCCCCTCATCGAATGTGCCGAATACATGGAGGTATCTCCGTTAGCCAGGGCAGAATGGATGCGGTTCTACGGACTGCTGTTCGGAGTACCAGAGAAAGCCGACAGCCTTTTCAACGAGGTTGACCATCAATATCTGACGTTGAAGTCTGAAGCCAAGCAGATGGGCAAAGGACGTTCCGTCATCATCGACAAGATGGTCGGTAGTGTGTGGTATGTGCCAGGCGGACGCAGCACCATCGGTCAGATGTTGAAGGATGCCGGCGGACAATATCCATGGGCAGAAGACGAGCACAGCGGTAGCCTTTCCCTCCCCTTCGAGAGCGTTTTGGAACGTGCCGGTGACGCCGATGTTTGGATGTACCGCTATAGCAGCGACCACCTCATGAACTATGCGGAGTTGTTGAGTGAGCATCGTGGATATAACCAGCTGACAGCTTTCAAGCAACACCATGTCTTTGGATGCAACGTCGAGCATTCCCTTTTCTATGAGGAAGCCCCTTTCCGTCCCGACTATTTATTGTCAGATTTTATACAAATCGTGCATCCTGAATCAAGAGATTCGTTATCTTTGCGGTATTACCAGCAGTTGCAATGAAGAAGTCGTCCATCCACTTCCTTTGGCTGAGCATCATGATTGTGGTGCTCTTTTTCCTCAATCTGATTATGGGATCGGTGAAGATCCCGTTCGAGGAAGTGTTGCAGGTAATCACCGGTCATGAGGCATCGAAGCCAAGCTGGCAGTTCATCATCATGGAGTCGCGTCTTCCTCAGGCGTTGACAGCCATCCTTTGTGGCGGGGCATTGGCAGTAAGTGGATTACTTTTGCAGACCGCCTTCAAGAATCCATTAGCCGGACCGAGCATCTTCGGTATCAACAGTGGTGCGGGCTTAGGTGTTGCCTTGGTGATGCTCCTCTTTGGCGGTAGTCTGTCGGTTGGTACAGTCAGTGTCTCCGGCTTTGTAGCCATACTGATCGCAGCCTTCATCGGAGCGATGGCAGTGATGGCGCTTATCTTCTTCTTCTCCACCTTGGTACGCAACAATGTGATGTTGCTTATTATCGGTATCATGATTGGATATATCTCCAATTCCGCGATCTCCCTCCTCAATTTCTTTGCGACCGACGAAGGTGTCAAGTCGTACATGGTATGGGGAATGGGAAGTTTCGGTGGTGTCTCGTTGGCTCACATGCCCATCTTTGCCAGCATTACGTTACTGGGAATCGCAGGATCGATCATGTTGATCAAGCCCTTGAATGCCCTTATGTTAGGCGACCAATATGCCGAGAACTTAGGTATCAACATCCTCCACACACGCAACTGGCTTCTGATTGTGACAGGTATCCTGACAGCCATTACAACCGCTTTCTGTGGTCCGATAGCGTTTATCGGATTGGCAGTACCGCATATTGCGCGTCTCGTCTTTATGACCGACAATCATCGTATCCTTATGCCAGGAACGATTCTCGCAGGCTCATTGATTGCTCTTCTGTGCAATCTCATTTGCTTCTTGCCTGGTGAGAACGGTGTCATCCCATTGAATGCCGTCACTCCGTTGATTGGTGCTCCCGTCATCATCTACGTTATTGCCAAGGGTAGAAACCAAAAGTAAACCCCTTCTGACGAAGGAAGGATCTCAAAGACTACGTAAACTACATCTATAGAAAAATATCTTAGATAAAACATGAAATGAATATATTTACATTTCCATTATAAGAAAACTAGGCAACTCACATAACAATCTGAACCAAAAGATAGTAG
>CAMVLL010000046.1 GCA_947168315.1 uncultured Bacteroidota bacterium
GTGCTTTTGACTATATTATTCAAGAGTTCATGCAAGGAGGCGACTGTGATGCTGATGTATATATCGATTGTTTTTCACATGAACCTGTCGCAATCTTCTCAAAACGCAAGCTTGAGACTAAAATAGGTGGAGCAAGTAAAACGATCTCTTTTAAGGATGATCGTCTGTTCCGGTTCGTTAAGGATGTTTGTAAAGTCCTCGAATTAAATGGTCCGGTAGATATGGACTTGTGGTATAAAGATGATCAATATTATCTATCAGAAATAAACCCTCGTTTTGGCGGAGCTTACCTACATGCTTATGGTGCAGGTGTTGATTTCTTTAAGCTAATCCAAAACAACATGGAAGGGAAAAAGAATGAAGAAATCATAGGTCAATATGATGAGGGCGTTTTAATGATGATGTATGATAGTGTTGTCATTGTTAAAGAAAAAGATTTAGTCTAACTAGATATTCAAAGGCGACAACGGCTATGGCTACTGTCGCCTTAATTTCAATTCTAACTATCTCATGATATACCAATGATGTGGTATTTTAACAACTTTAAGAAGTAAAATTTGGAATATTAAAAGTTTGTTTTGTTACTTTGCAGTATCCTATTAACCTTATTTATGGTCTAATAAGTCAGAGATAAATTGTGTTGAAATTGTGGATATTCAAAAGATAAATCAGTATAAATCGTCTTTCGATGCTATCACAGATAGTATTAAGGATGAAGATGGTAATATCATTGAAGTATGGTATGCACGATCACTACAACTAGTTCTTGGATATGCTCGTTGGGAGAATTTTGTAGTAGCAATCGGCCGTGCTATAGAATCCTGTAAGACGCTTGGAGTAAAAGTGGATGATCATTTTCGTGAGGTCACGAAAATGATAGCATTAGGGAAAGGTGCTCAGAAACTACCTAAAGAGAGTTAAGATCACATTATCCCAAAAAACATAAAAGAAAAATAAATAAATCGGTATAAGTTCAACTTCTATATTTTAGATAAAAATGAAAAAACTAATTGCATTAACATTTGCCTTGTGCTTTTGCTTAGGCATGTATGGACAAACTAATGACACTACCATTCACTTTAATGAGTTGATTGGGTGGATGAAGTATGGTTTTGCTGGACAAAACCTGGATGCTTACAAAACTTTCGCTCAGGGGAAGGGTTTGGAACAATTGTATGAAGAGGATAAGAAAACGGAAATTATCTTCGCTTGGGGTAAAGGTGTAGAATATGCTCGCAAAGGATACTCAGAAGTATTTACAGCAAAGGAAGATGCTTATCAGGCATTCTCAATTAAGGTTACACCTAATAAGAGTTTATATACTCCGATGGGTATGACGGTTTTGTTCCCAACTCAAGAAGCGCAACAAATATTCTGGCAAGAAGGAATAGAATATGGTTGTGTAGAGAACAAGGAAATTGAAGAAACCGATTTGGAGTATAATTGGAAAGATGTGAAAGGATTGAAGTACAATGAGAATTCAAAAATATTGTCGAGTTGGAGATTTATATATTTCTATCACATCGGCGATTTGTATTTCGCATCGTTCCAATAGAATTATCTAAGATCTTATGGACATGGGTTGTGCATTGCACAACCCATGTTTGTTTTATATGGATGTAGGTAAACTGTTTTTCTTTCACTCCTTCAGAGTTTATCTTATTTGCGAATTTACCAGGGGTTGCGGCTAACGCCTTAACCCCTGTCTGTATTCTTTCACGCCTTCGGCGTTACAACATATAATATAATAGTTGTTTCCTGTTGGCCTATGTTCCCTGTCACCACTCCGTGGTTTGGTTGTGGTGTTAATTGTTTACCGCGGGTTACGCTTCGCTTACCCACGTCTAGATACTATCGCCGCTATGCGGCTTATGTATTTCCCTTCTATGTTTTTTTATTTAACCACGTAGTGGTGATAAGTCTTTAGACGTGGGTTAAGGGCGAGGCCCGCAACCCGCGTGAGGGAAGGAAAAATAGAATTAAACCGCGGAAGCGGTGATAGAAACGACAATGGATTGTTTCCTGTAGGGGACGACCTTGTGTCGTACCGCAATCAATGTGTAATCACGGGACTACACGAGGTAGGCCCCTACAGAGGTTGAATATATGTTTGAATTGATTAGACTATTAGATTATCTTTCAATTGTTCCGGCCTTAGCAAAAAAGCGTGAAGAAAATTGAAGATGTTTTCCGTTAAGAACGAGCCTCGTCAAGCGAGCGAAGCGAGGGCGTTTGGCTCGTTTAGGGAAACATGCTTTGATTTTTAGCTTTTTTGCGCGAGCCGGTGACTTTTTTCTTTGGTTCGGTTTCTTTTTTGGTCATGCAAAAAAGAAATGAACATCACACAGACATGCAAAAAAGAAATGAATAACAGGCATGCAAATAATTATCTCCACTTATACAGCATCAAACTGCTTGGTGGCGGTAATTCACCTTCCGGCTTCTTATCCCGATTGGTAGGAAGCGTTTCCCATCGCAATAGATAATCACCACAAATCATCACGTGCGATTTCATGTTCGGGAAGGTAGAAACGACCTTGTCGTACTTCTCTGGATATGTACGTTCTGCATCCCGTTTACCAACAGTCTCGAGCGTTTTCTCGTCGAATAGGATTTCGCCACTTCCTTCCTTAATATGCCAGTAACCGAACGCCATCTTCCCATCTCCGATTGATTTTGGATTAAAAATGTCCAACTCATTCTTCATGGAGCCGTTTCCTTCGAACTGCCAGCGGTATGTCCAATGTGTGAGTTGCCTCAACATCCATTCACCGTTTACAAAGCGTGCTGCATACAATTGGTTGTTACCATCTTTATCATACTTATGATAACCGATAATCGGAGCTCCTTCGGAGTCAAAGCCTAACTTGATACCTGGATTGAACAAACCTCCTTTCACAGGGGTAGCATCTACATAGAACTCTTTCTTCTCGAGAGTAATAGGTAACTCAGTTGCTTCACCTGCTGCATTTTCCCAATGTAGCAAGTCTTTGCTTCGTGCATAGGAAAGGGTGTGGTTCGTCGAGCAATCAGGTGTCTCACGCCATACCCAAATAAGATGATAATATCCGTCTTTGCCAAGTGTAGGCCCTTGCATATAAGCATTTCGTTCACCCTTTCCATCAGTCAAAGGTTTATCCAAAAGTCGTCTCCAAGTCTGGGTCGCGGTATCATAGATGTTGTAAATCTCGGAACCGTTCCCGCTTCCACCGATGCGGTAGTGGAAGATCAAGTTACCGTCAGGGGCATCCATAAAGACAGGGTAGGTGACACGTTCCTCGTCGATACCAGTCATCGACTTGATTTGTTGCATAGAGTGGATGTCGTATGGTTTCTCTGATCGGAAGTAGATCAACGGAATGGCATGCATATTGCCCGATACGTGTAGAAACCCATCTTTGTCGAATGCCATGTTGACGTAGTTATGGCTGTCCCATCCAATTTTTGTAGGCAATACTTGATAGTCTTTCTCGCCTGTCTTCAAATCGAATGTAGCCAATGTCATCTGATGAATAGAATCGTAATAGGCTATGTAGAGCATATCGTTTTCTTCGAGAACTCGGAACCCGACGTTGACGCCTGAGATAACTTTCGCTACCTCAATCCCCTCTTCAGGGAATACAAATTCCTTCTTCTGCGAGCAACTGAACAGTGTAGTTGCCAACAGAATCGCTAAGATATTCCGCATCATATTTAATTTAAATCTTAAAGAAAGCAATCAAAGCGTTGTTGGGATAGCCGTCATTTGTAAAGGCTCCTTTGGTATAACCTCCATTCCAACCTTTATAATCCTCCGGTTCCCAATAGAAGACACCAGCACATTTCTGGTTGGAAAGACCTTTCAAGCGAGTTGCGAAATTGGTGAGGAACTCCTTACATTGTGTTACCGCAGTACGGCTCATTCCAACTTCACAAATCATGACTGGAGTTTTATATGCCTCATACAACTTCTCCACATTGGATACACATGTCGCCAACTTGGCTTTATATTGATTGTCATCAGGATATAAGGATAAACCTATCATATCCCATTTACCACCGTTAGTCTTCAAGGCATCAAAGACGTATTGAGACAGATTGATGTCATCGCCATTGTTTACATGAACAATGATTTTGCTGTTCGGATAGATCTTCTTTGCAGCATCGTATCCTGCATTGACGAACGATGCAAAGCTCTTCCCGTTCCCTTTTGAGATCTGACCAGTTGGGTAGAACATTCCATCGGATGTCTCATTGCCCACTTGTACCCATGTGACTTCAATACCTTTATCCTTTAGCTTTTGGAGAACAGTTGTGGTATGATCGGCAATAGCCGTAACCAGTTCTGCATTCGAATATTTGTTCCATGCTGCAGGCCGGTCTTGATGTGAAGGATCTGCCCACGTGTCGCTGTAATGGAAGTCGATCATAATCTTCAGGCCAAGGTCTTTTGCACGGCTTGCCTTGTAAAGCACGTCATCCAAACCATTATACTTTGTTTTGGGATTTACCCATACACGAAGTCGTATCGCTTTCATCCCAAGTCCTTTCAGGATGTTCATACAATCATCCTCTTTGTTGGTCGATGGAGAAAAGAATTTTACACCACTATCCTCCATTTCGGTCAACCAGCTGATGTCGGCTCCTGTTACAAAATCTTTGTTGACGGTTTCTTCTTCCTTGTCGGGTGTGACGGGTGTCACAGGAGTGACAGGGTCAGTAGGTTTAGGCTCTGGGTCATTACCAGAACCACTGCATGCGGACATACCTATCAGTAGTCCGCATGCAATGAAAAGTTTAAATATGTTCTTCATTATTTTTATAATTCAGCGTCACTCTTGTTGAATGTTTGTCCTTGGGATACATCACCAGTCTTCAAGCCGAGTACAAACCATTTCATACGTTGAGCGGATGTACCGTGGTTAAAGCTTTCAGGAACGGCATATCCTCTTGCTTTCTTTTGCAAGTAGTCGTCACCAATCACTTGTGCGCACTGGATAGCTTCTTCAATATCGCCCTGTTCCAATGAACCAAACATCGCATTGTCGTGATGAGCCCATACACCGGCATAGAAATCGGCGAGCAATTCGAGTCGTACACTTAGTTTATTCGCTTCTTTCTCGTTAGTACGGCTCATCGCCTGATGTACCTTGTCAAGTGTTCCCAACAGGTATTCTACGTGATGACCTACCTCGTGTGCAATAACGTATGCATAAGCGAAGTCACCGTCAGCACCAAGTTGTTGGCGCATCGAACTGAAAAATGACAGGTCGATATACAATGATTGATCAGCTGAGCAATAGAAAGGACCTACCTGAGAATTGGCACCACCACAAGCCGTCTGTACAGCGTCGGTGAAAAGAACCATTTTAGGTGGTACATACTGTAATCCATTCTCTTTGAAAATCTTGGTCCAAACGTCCTCGGTTCCTGCAAGAATCTGCTTAGAGAACTTTGCCAATGCTTGCTCTTCCTCTGTGAACTCGCGCTGAGTTGTCGTCTGCTCCGTGGTCGTTCCTCCACCAAACATGCCCATCAAACTCGAAGGATCAACACCCAACAGCATGCTGATGAGACCTACTATAACCAATCCTCCGATTCCTAATCCAGCAGCCTGACCACCGCTTAAGCCACGACGGTCCTCTACATTGCTACTTTCTCTTCTTCCGTTTAATCTCATAATATTAATTTTTAATTTGTTTGCATAACTACATAGATGATGCGAAGATACATTTTTTTCTTTTCGTTGACAAATGAAAAGCCTAAAAAGCAGTGTTTATTTATTTTGCTGTAAAAAGGAGTAAAATTTTATGTTGAGTTTGATTTTTTAATAGAAATAAAAACTATCTTTGCAAGAGTATACTGAAAAAGTGTTTTTTTGTGATAACCAAGGCTTAATCCTTGTATTTCACTATGAGAAAACACAACTTCTTACTATTTGACAAACATATTTATGAAACTTATATTATGAAGAAGGAAATTAAATTTAGTCTGATTTACAGGGATATGTTTCAATCTTCTGGAAAATTCCAGCCTCGCGTTGACCAACTCGTGAGAATCGCTCCGGTGATTATTGATATGGGATGCTTTGCCAGAGTAGAAACAAATGGTGGTGCCTTTGAGCAGGTGAATTTGATGTATGGTGAAAACCCAAACAAAGCGGTTCGTGCTTTTACTAAGCCTTTTAATGAAGTGGGCATCAAAACCCACATGCTGGATCGTGGTTTGAACGCATTACGTATGTTCCCATGTCCTGCCGACCTGAGAAAACTTATGTATAAGGTTAAACATGCTCAAGGTGTTGACATTACACGTATCTTCTGTGGTTTGAACGACCCTCGTAACATTATTCCTTCTATCAAATATGCTATTGAAGGTGGAATGACTCCTCAGGCTACGTTGTGTATTACCTATTCTCCGGTACATACTGTGGAATATTACACGAAGTTGGCTGATCAACTGATCGAGGCTGGTGCTGCTGAGATCTGTCTGAAGGATATGGCTGGTATCGGTCGCCCTTGGTCTTTGGGACAGTTGGTAAAGAATATCAAGGAGAGACATCCGGAAATCATTATTCAGTATCACGGACATAGTGGTCCGGGCCTTTCCATGGCTAGTATGTTGGAGGTTGCTGAGAACGGAGCTGATGTACTTGACGTTGCTATCGAGCCATTGTCTTGGGGTAAAGTTCATCCAGATGTAATCTCTGTTCGCGCTATGTTGAAGGATGCTGGCTTCCAAGTACCAGATATCAACATGAAGGCGTATATGCAGGCTCGTGCCTTGACACAGGAGTTTATTGACGACTTCTTGGGCTACTTCATGGATCCTACGAATAAGTATATGTCTTCATTGTTGCTGACTTGTGGTCTGCCGGGCGGAATGATGGGCTCTATGATGGCCGACTTGAAGGGCGTTCACTCTGGTATCAACATGATGCTTCGCTCACAAGGTAAGCCAGAGGTTAGCCTCGATGATTTGGTTGTTCGTTTGTTTGAGGAGGTTGAGGAAGTTTGGCCGAAGGTTGGTTATCCTCCATTGGTTACTCCTTTCAGCCAGTACGTGAAGAACATTGCTTTGATGAATATCATGGCTGAGGCTCAAGGTAAGCCTCGTTTCAGCCTGATGACCGACAAGAGTATCTGGGGCATGATCTTGGGTAAGAGTGGTAAGTTGCCAGGTGAGGTAGCACCAGAAATCATTGAGTTGGCGAAGGAGCAAGGTCAGGAATTCTTCACTGGCGATCCTCAGAGTTTGTATCCAGATGATTTGGATAAGTATCGTGCTGAGATGATTGAGAACGGTTGGGACTTAGGTCCAGACGATGAAGAGCTCTTCGAGTTCTCAATGCATGAGACTCAGTACCGTGCATATAAGAGTGGTGTTGCCAAGGAACGTTTCGAAGCAGACTTGCAGAAGGCGAAGGATGCTGTGATGGCAAAGAGCGGTTTCTCAGAAGAAGATATCAAGAAGGTAAAACGTGCAAAGGCTGAGCCAATCGTTGCTGACGAGAAGGGTAAGATCGTATGGGAGATTGATGTTGTTAATCCTTCTATCGAACCGGCTGTTGGCAAGAAATATGCTGTGAACGATCCGTTCTGCTATATCATGACACCGTGGGGTGGAAGCATGAAACAAGTTTCCAACTTCAATGGACGTATCGTTGAGGTATGTGTTAAGCAAGGTGAGACCGTGAATAAGGGTGATGTCCTCGCTTATATCCAAAAAGAAGATGCTTAATTGATATGATAATAAGAGAGTCCGTAGGCCGAGAGGCTTGCGGACTTTTTTTTATGCTTTGTTTGCTGATTATCTGGAAATGATTATCTTTGCTTCATTGATAAATGAGTCGGATTATGAAAAAGATTGCTCGAGTATTCATGATGGGTGTCATCGTATGCTTGTTGACAGGACTGTCAGCTTGTTCACCCCGCATGACTCCGGTGTACAAATTGCGGAGTCTTTCTAATCATATTGCTCGCTATGGCGAGTTCTATGCTCCTTACGAATGGCAGGAGGCCGGTAATAAATATATTGATATTAACCGTCGAATCATTCGTCACCGATCGGAATATCGTCCCGATGAACTGGAAGAGATTATGTATCTGGAAGGTCAGTGCCTCGCCAACTTTGGCAAAGGTGTCGTTTCGGGCGTAACAAACAGTTTCAATTCGGTGAAAGCGATGATCGATGGCGTTAAGAACGCTCTTAAAAATCCATAGCCATCTTACTGGAATCGGCTTCTGAGAGTTCGGTTACCTTCGTTTGCATAACACGATATACCCGCTGACACAGATTCAAAACAGTCGGGCGATGTGTCGTGACGATACATGTCTTGTTCGGATGCTGCTGGATGATGTTACGAAGAACAGTACGTTCGGTTGTGATATCCAGTGCAGAGGTAGCCTCATCTAATAACAGAATTGGGGCGTTACGCAAGACGGCACGGGCAATCGCAATACGTTGTGCCTGTCCTTCAGATAATCCACGGCCTCTTTCCCCAATCTTCGAATTGAAAGTGTCCTTCAACTTGGAGACAAAATCCCATGCACATGAAACCTTCAGTGCCTGAATGATCTCGTCATCGGTCGCATCTTCCTTGACCATCCTCAAATTCTCTGCAATGGTTCCCGAGAACATGGTGTTGCCTTGCGGAACGTATGAGAAGAGATGGCGGGTGTCAGCGTTCATCTCAACTTCGGTGCCATCGTATGCACGAATAATGGCATTTCCTTCCTGCGGACGGATCAGTCCTAAGATCAGTCGGAGCATGGTCGTCTTTCCCTCACCTGAAGGACCAACTAATGCTACGATCTCACCTGGATTGGCTTCGAACGCTGAGTTCGTAATGACCTTATTATTTTGGATATATGCGAAGTTAACGTTTCGCATTTTGATGGAGAACCCTTTTTCTGCATATTTGTCCAACTCATTACTCTTCGGAATATGTACTTCTTTAGGCAACTGCACAATCTCACGAATACGATGAGCCGATACTGAACTGTTCAGGAATGATGGGATAATGCCCAAAACCTTATTAAATGATCCTGACAGTGCAGAGCGTTGCTGCATGAAAAGTGTCATCGTACCGTATGTGATGGCATGTGTCCACAATCTCCATAGACAGTAGCCAAATACGGTGAACTGAACCAACATACCCACAACTGATAAGTAGATGTTAGTCTTAATGGAGAACATGTTGTACTCCAGACTGATGTCCTTGAACTTCTTTTGCCACCAGCGAAGTTTCTTGCTGTATTGGTCGGCTATACCAAACGACTTGATGGTGTCAAAGTTGTAGAAAGTCTCAACCTCGAAAGTCATTACCTCACTACTCATCTCGCGTACTTTCTTGCTGTATTCACGTTGCTTTTTGATGACGAAACGAGAAACCGCCAATAGGAAAGGAGCGGATGCAAACGCTAAGATTGCCATCACGGTATCATAGTGCAAGATTACAAAGAAGGTAGCAATAAACTGATAGAAAGCAAGGATAATGGAAGGCAACCAACTGATGGCATTGCCACTGACCGTGCCGGCATCTCCTGTGAAACGATTCAGAACGTCACCATTCGTATATTTGTTAATCTCCATCCAATCAGCATCGATAATCTTATCAAATAAATCGGCTTGAATATCATTGTTGATGTATATTCCCAGCTTGGCTGTGATTCGACTGATAATGCTGCCAAAGACTAAACCGAACACAGAACTACCAATGGCGATAGCAACAAGCAGCCATAACTTATCTGTCTGATAACCGGTGATGATATCAATCAAATATTTTCCGGCAATGCTACCAACCAGCCCTAATGATGTGCTGAAGATACCGAGAATAAGGTAGAAGGCAATGGCACCCTTGTATTTCATACTATAGGTAAAGATCCATTTCCAGTCATCAATGATCTCTCGGAAAGTACCGTCTTTCCATTTCATGATGAGTAAGTCAAGAGACTCGAAGGATGTACTCCTGTTATTTTGTTCTTCGTTTTGATCCATATCTATTTTCTACCTAGCAATCTATAACCAAATCCTACTATATCTAATATATAAGGACGAAGTGGCACAACATTTATCCATATCTTTTCAAAAAATCGCCACCAAAAATTATGTTCGTCAATCCATTTCCCTTTGCGTTGTACCTTTTTGATGAGACCGAAGATTTGTTCCCGTTTGATCGGACCTTCGATATCGGTTTGTGCATCGCCCACGATATAATAACCTTCAGGCTTAACTCGCAGGATGCGGTGCATGACATAATAGCCGTTCGTCCGTTGAAAGAAGACCATGTCACCTTTCCGCAGTTCACGATTAGGTTTACCAAAAAGAATATAATCGCGATGATGAACGAGGAAAGGAGCCATACTGCTTCCAGAGATGAGCAATGACACATCCTTGCCCTCTTCAGTGAGGGAGCGGAGCATGGATATCAACTGATCATTGTCAACTTCTCGAATCATAGCGGATTTTTCTAAAAAGAATAAGCAAAGATAATGTGTTATTGAGAAATAATCAACAATCCCTCTTAATTTCTCCCATCGAAAGGAGGCATAGTAGCTTCTCCTTCATGCGAGATGTCACTACGTTTCAAAACATTTTTAATGGTGAGAAGGAGGACCTTCAAGTCGACGAGAAAGGAGATGTGATCTACATACCATACATCCAACTCGAATTTCCGTGTCCAACTCAGTGCATTTCTGCCGTGTACTTGTGCCCATCCTGTGATCCCTGGACGAACATCGTGGCGACGGGCTTGTTCCTTGCTATAAAGTGGAAGGTATTTCACCAAAAGCGGTCGTGGACCAATCAGTGCCATGTCACCTTTCAGCACATTGATAAGTTGTGGTAGCTCATCGATGGAAGTAGATCGGATGAACTGTCCGATTGGAGTTAGGCGATCTTCATCGGGCAACAGGTTGCCGTTAGCATCTTTCTGGTCGGTCATTGTCTTGAACTTGATGATACGGAAAATTTTCCCATTCAGCCCCGGCCGAGGTTGAAAGAAGAATACTCCGGCTCCTCGATTGGCTATCTTTAGGCAGATTACCGTACAGATAAGGATTGGTGAAGCAATCAACAAACCAAAGAAAGCTATTAGCAAGTCCAATCCTCGTTTGACGTAGTGAATATAAAAGTTCTTTCCCATAAATCATGCAATTGTTTTATATGCCCAATACCCAATGAATTCATGCAAAAACACTCGCCATGATACTAATGCATTAATGGACGGCATTATTTGAATACTTTTCCCCCGTACACGAAAGTCGGTATCGGTAATGTAAGGGTCGGGGAATAGCCCTTCCTGGTTGAAAGTGAGAAGTGATCGCCTCATGTGAGTGGCTGAGGTGATCAGCAAAGAAGGCTTCTCCTTCAGGTCGTTTCCAATCAGTTTTAAGGTAAGAGTCGCATTCTCTCGGGTAGTTGTAGCTTTAGTTTCCATGATAATATCCTCTTCGGGAATACCCAGCAAGGTAAGAGTCTGCATTACTCCCTTGGGATTTCCACGAAAGCCTTCATCTGTTTCGGTTTCAGTGATAGATCCGTCGGAAGCCAACACCAGTTTCTTAATCTTACCCAGCTTATACAGACGGATTCCTTCAGTCAAACGGTCGGCAATATCGCTAAACTCGATGCGGTTGCGATCCCAATCCCAATCACTGTAGCCACCCAGCACAATGCCGTAGGTGTATTCTTTGTCAGCAATAGGATGGTCGTATTCCTGATACCATTGATGTGTAATTTGCTGGATAATCCATGGATTGGTGAAGAAAAGAGCCAGAGCAATGGCAATGCCGTAGAATACTTTTTTTATTTTTCTACGTTTTACAATAAGTCCAACCACCAGTGGTAGCAGGATATAGAAAAGAGGTAACGTTAAAATATTTGCTATAAAACGAAGCATGTTGTTTTGGCCTTTGCAGCAAAGATAGTATAAACCTGTCGTAGAGAAAAGGGTTTAAGTGAAAAAATGATTTGATAATCTTATTGAATATAGAAATACTGCCAAAAGTGCATGATTGAGTAATAATTTGCAAGGATTAAAGGAAAATTATATTACATTTTTGTAAGTGATTAAATATTTTTTAATACTTTTGTATTTACAAAAAGTCGGATACGAAAAACACACTGTTTAGACAGAGAAAAAGTTTATGCAAACTTCTTTGGTTACATTTGAAGACGTTTATGTTACTTATTTCTCCCGAATGAAATATTTCGCCATGGAATATGTCTTATCGGAAGAAGATGCTGAAAATATTGTTCAAGATGTCTTTACTGAATTATGGGAACGTCGCGACTTACTCGTCTTTAACATTAACCAGGTTGCTTTTCTTTTTACTTCTATCAAGAACAAATGTATTGATTTTCTGCGGCATAAACTGATGGCAAAACGCGTGATGGATCAAATGCAGGAAGAATATCAACTTACTTTGAATTTAAAGTTGGCCTCCTTAGAGGCTTTCAACCAATCAGTCTTTTCAGAAGAGGATGTCGAGAAATTGGCTACGGAAATCATTAATTCTTTACCAGAAAAATGTCGTGAAATCTTTATCAAAAGCAGAATAGAAGGGAAAAAACATACGGTGATTGCTGAGGAAATGAACATCTCTCCAAAAACAGTTGAGAACCAGATGACTATCGCCTACAAGAAACTACGCGCTTCTCTTAAAGATTACCTTCCTCTGCTACTCTTTCTATTGGGATAATCATTTTTTTTGAGATTTTACTTAGGGGTTTTTCTCCTCTCGTTCGTTATTTTTTTAGAATAAAGTAAAATGGACGATCGTATTTTAAAATACTTTTTGGATGAACTCTCTAAAGAAGAGAGTTTGTCGTTATTGCGTGAACTGGATGTAAACGAGGAATTGAAAGCCGAGTTTATCAAGTATCAGAATACTCACGCGTTATTAAATTTGGGTAAACAAATTGAAGATAGGAAATTAGGTAAGAAGAAGTTTTCGGAATTTTTGAAACAAAAGCAGCAGCATGCACTTCATCAACGTATTAAACGGTGGTTGAGTTATGCTGCTGTAATTGTTTTGTTCGTGACTTCGGGAGCACTGGTATCTTGGCTTCTCAACCGTAATGATTCTAACATCTTATACAATACTTTATCTACTCCTGCAGGACAACGTGCACAGCTGATATTGCAGGATGGTACCGAAGTCTGGCTGAATGCTAAATCAAAGATGACCTATCCATCAGTATTTAACGGCAAGGAACGCAGGGTAGAAGTAGAAGGAGAAGCATTCTTCAAAGTAGCTAAGGATCCGGAGAAACCATTCGTCGTGACTACGAAGAATGTTGACTTGAAAGTTCTTGGTACACAATTCAACCTTTATAGCTACCCGGAGACAGATTATGTTCAGACCAGTCTGCTGGAAGGTTCGGTGTACGTGTCGATGAAGAATAATGCTTCCAAGGGTATCTATTTGAAACCGAATCAACAGATAACCGTTCGAGATGGTCAAATGAAGGTGGAGCCTATCGCAGAAAAAGAACATTTCCTTTGGATAGACGGAATCTACGCTTTTGAACATGAACCATTGATCTCCATCCTGAAGAAACTGGAATTATACTACGATGTGAAGATCATTGTGGAGGATCCATCCATCTTTAAAGATACATACACAGGCAAGTTCCGTCAGCGGGATAGCTTGGATGATGTGTTCAGAATTCTTCAACAAATCCGTCAGTTCAAGGTAAGCAAGAATCCAGAAAGAAATATTATAACATTAAGTAAATAAAGTCGAACAAGTAAAAAATAATCAGCCTATGGGAATATATACATGAAAGCACATTAAAAAAGTGGCAGAAGCTACCAACAACTGCCACAAACGCTAAAGAAAACTTAAGTCAAATTTTAGTATTCATTTAACAAATGGCAAATATATGAAAAGAAAACCTTTGTTACAATCTCATGCCGTTGATATTAGCGGTTTTAAGGATTTTTTTAGAATTATGAGGATATCATTAGTACTTCTTTTTGTTTGTGTCCTTCAGCTTTCGGCTGTTGAGTCAAAGGCACAAAATGCAGAAATTAAAATCAGTCAAACAGAAATGACTGTGAAGCAGTTAATTGCTTCTATTGAAGGTCAGACTGATTATTTAGTAGTATTCCGTGATTTAGACGTGGATGTGAATAAGGTATTACACCTGAGCAAAACAGATGGTAAAGTCTCTGATTTCCTGGCAGTACTCTCAGATGCTATCGGTGTAGATTACCGTTTCGAAAAGAATTATATCACATTAGTAAAAAGAGCAGACTCTGTTAATCAGTCAGGTAAACGTCAGGTTAGAGGTAAGGTGACGGATAGCAATGGTGATCCGGTGATTGGTGCAACAATTATGGAAAAAGGCACAACCAACGGTACTATCACGGACATCGACGGTAACTTCGAGCTCAATGTGGCTGATGGCGCTAACCTCGAGATTTCGTATGTAGGTTTCCAAACGATTACCGTTCCTGCCAGATTTGGTAGTTCAATTGCTGTTTCTTTGAAGGAAGATACCGAGATGTTGGATGAAGTGGTAGTCATCGGTTATGGTACTGCTCGTAAAGGTGACTTGACCGGTCCTATCTCTAGTGTGGAAGGAACAAAGCTCGCTGAGCGTTCTACCGATCAGTTGTCAACGGCTATGCAAGGTCAGATTTCCGGTGTGCAGGTGACTCGTTCTTCCGGTTCACCGGGTGCTTCCGCTACGGTACGTGTTCGTGGTGTGACCACCATGTCGACTAACGATCCATTGGTTATCATTGATGGCGTTCCAGGCTCATTGAATGACGTGATTGCTTCTGACGTTGAGACAATGACAGTCTTAAAGGATGCTGCTTCTGCTTCTATCTACGGTTCTCGTGCAGCAGCCGGCGTTATCTTGATTACAACGAAACGTGCGAAAGAGAATAGATTCCAGATGGATTACAATTATGAATATTCCATTGACACACCAACTACTCGTCCGACAAACGGAAATGTGATCGATTGGATGAATGTTCAGAATGAAGTCAAGTGGAACGACGGTGCTTCTGATCCATATTCTCAGTATTCACAGGAGACCATCAATTCATGGATGAGTAATCATAGGACAGATCCTTACCATTATCCAGATACTGATTGGGTAGACCTTTTGTTGAAAAAGACGACTTCTCATCAAAAGCATAGTTTCAGTGCAATGGGTGGTACGGATAAGTTGAAATCTAAGTTCTCATTCAATTATCAGAATGGTGATGGTTATTATGATAACAAATCATACGAGCGTTTTGCAGGGCGTGTCAACAATGACTATCAAATCAATTCTTGGATTCATGCTAATATCGATTTGGATTTCTCTCGTTCCAGAAGCGTCTCTCCTGCAAGTATCAATCCTATCTATTGGGCATATCTGATTTCTCCTTATTATAATGCCTTTTGGGAAGATGGCCGTTATGCAGACGTAAAAGACGGAGCTAATGGTTATGCCATGTTGCAGGAAGGAGGAACTTCCAGAACGTCCTACAGTAAGTTTGGTGGTAAGGCTCAATTGGATTTAACCCCACTTAAAGGCTTGACCCTGACAGCTGTTCTCTCTCCACGGTATTCATTTACCGACGGGAAAAGTTTCACGAAAGCCGTTGATGTATATTATGAGAATGGTACATCCATTAAGGCTCAAAGCAATAAAACGACGAACTTGAGTGAAACACGTAATACTTCAAGAAGTATGACTTATCAGTTCTATGCGAACTATCAGAACAGATGGGGAGATCATTCTGTAAGCGCTATGGCTGGTTATGAAGGATACACCTATAAATGGGAAAACCTTGGAGCATCCAGAAACAATTATGAATTGGATACATATCCTTACTTGAACCTCGGTCCGGAGGATTATCAGTATAACTCTGGTAGTGCCGGTCATAATGCTTATCAATCTGTATTCGGTCGTGTAATATATTCTTTCAAAAACCGTTATATGTTGCAGGCTAATATCCGTGCAGATGGTTCTTCTCGTTTTGACAAAGATTCCCGTTGGGGTTACTTCCCATCTGTTTCTGCAGGTTGGGTAGCTTCTGAAGAATCTTGGTTCCCGAAGAGTGACGTGCTGAGCTACTTGAAGATTCGTGGTTCTATCGGTTCGTTAGGTAACGAGCGTATCGGTTCCGAATTCCCATATCAGGCAGCTATCAACTTTGGCAACAGTTATATGTATGACAAGTCATCAAGGACAGTAACCGCTGTGCAGAATGCAGCTCAGGTTTACTATGCTTTCCGTGATATTACTTGGGAGACAACGACCACTTACGGTATCGGTGTTGACTTGAAGATGTTCAATAACCGTTTGAGCTTGACTGGTGATTATTATTACAAAAAGACGACGGATATGTTGCTGACTTTGGGATTCCCTTCTTATGCGGGTTTCTCTGCTCCATCTCAGAATGCCGGTGATATGCACACTCATGGATGGGAAGTAGAGTTAAGTTGGCGAGATAATATAGGTGATTGGTCATACGGTGCTTCTTTCAATTTGTTTGATTATCGTTCCAAGATGGGATATTTAGGTGATAAACGAACCATCAGTGGTAATTATATTCTTGAGCGAGGATCTTATTACAATGAGTGGTACATGTACAAGACAGAAGGTTTGTTCTTGAATGATGCTGCTTTGGTAGATCCAAGTGGTAAGAAATATCCGACTTTGACAGCTAACGATAAGGCTGGTAACATCAAGTATATAGATGTGAACAATGATGGTCGTATCAATGCTGATGATAAGGTTCGTTTAGGTAACTCATTGCCTGAGTGGCAGTATGGTGGTAACGTCTTCGTAGGTTGGAAAGATTTGGACTTCTCTTTGTCTTTCCAAGGTGTTGGCCATCAGAGAGTGCTCTTCAATTCAGCATGGATTCAGCCGCTTAAGGAACAATGGGGTGCTGTTCCATCGTTGGTACTGGGTAATTATTGGAGTCAGCATAATTCAGATGCTGAGAATGCAAAGGCTAAGTATCCACGTTTGACTTATACGAATACAACCAATACCTATACAGGTTCTGATTACTGGTTGTTCAATGGCGCATATTTCCGTGTGAAGAATATCACATTAGGATATACTTTACCGCAAAAGTGGATGGATAAGTTGACCATTAGAGGTTTACGTCTGTACGCAAGTATAACAGATCTTCCTGCTATCAGCAACTATCCGAAGGGATGGGATCCGGAAGTAGGTTCAACTTCTGACTTTATTTCCACATCCTTTACATTTGGAGCAAATGTTAAATTCTAAAATCATTGCAATATGAAACAGATAAGATTTACAATATACGCATTATCTCTTTTCATGCTTTCTGCATGTGTCAATCTTGATTTGAACCCATTGTCTGAAGGATCAAGCGAGAACTGGTACTCTTCAAAGGCTGAAATAGAGATGTCATTGAATGACTTTTATCGTACGGACTTCTTTCCAATTTACGATATGACTTGGTCGGATGACGTTACGGCTCGTAATACTACATCAGGTGTACAAAACGGTACGCTGACATCTGAGAATGGAACAATCGCAGCTCGTTGGCAGAATTATTATAAAGGTATTGCACGTGCATTGCGTATCATCAATAAGATGGATAAGGCTCGTGAATTAGGCGTTTCCGAAGCAGAAGTATCGCAATACGAAGGAGAGGCATATTTCTATATGGGTTATGCATACGGTATGCTAGCATTCCATTGGGGAGATGCCATTTTGGATAAGACAGGAATGACACTGGAAGAGGCTTATAACGCTGTTCGTTCACCGAAAGCAGAAGTGTTGGCTTATAGCTATGAATGTTTAGACAAAGCTGCCGATCGTTTACCGACAACTTATGGGAAGGTTCAGCGTGCTACGAAGGGTGCCGCTTTAGCTTTTAAGGCAAGAATCGCTCTTTACAATGGTGACTATGCTGTGGCTGCCGCCGCTGCAAAGAAATGTATGGACTTAGGCGTTTATAAGTTGCATAGCAATTATCAGGATTTGTTCACGGCAAACTGGTCGGACGAATGGATCTTCTTCTTTAGAGGTGACGTTACTTTAAAGAAGTATTATTTCGCAGCTAATGATATTAAAAACTGTATCTCTCGTCTTTCTGGTGGATGGGGTGGACAGAAGGCTCCTTCATACGAGTTAATCTGTGCTTACCCTTGTATTGATGGTAAGCCAATCGATGAGTCTCCGATGTACAACCCGAAGGATATCTTTGAGAATCGTGACCCACGTATGGCAATGACGATT
>CAMVLL010000047.1 GCA_947168315.1 uncultured Bacteroidota bacterium
AACATCGTATTGCATAGAGGCAAATCCGCCATCACACATAAAATAATAAGTGACTTCAGTAGTGCCATCGCCACATGGAGCACAATATTCATTCGGCATAAATACCTGCACATCTAATCCTGGTTTCCCCCACTTTCTTTTTATTGATTCCATAATTGTTTTATTTAAATGTTTATAATTAGTTAATACTCTATACTATTATTGAAAATAATTTGAGTTAAGGTTTAAGTCAAACTTGAGGATTGCAAAAGGTGAAAGCTGAAGTCCGAAGACGACAGCCTTCACCACCTTCTAGTTCAAACCTCGCAAAATAAATTCATATTAACGTACTCATACACTAATCTTCGTACTTCTATTTCAAGCGTATGTTCTACATCTAAAAACTCTTCATTAGCAGCATCCAACGCCTGTTTTAATGTATGAGGCGTCTCAAACTGTTGCCAAATAAAATAACTGAATTCATTCAAGGAAATCATCCCATTGAAACGCTGAGCATACTCACCGGTCGGGACCAACAACCACTCATTACCAACCTGACGGACTATAACGTCAGGATTTACACAATAGACACGTTCATCCTCTGCATCTTTACATTGACGCAGAACTGATTTCAACTCTTCTAAAGGAAGCGAAGCCAATGATTCCTTGAGCACAGTCGGTGCATTCGGGAAGATATGAAAGACAGGTCTGCAATAAGTTTGATGCATGATTTCCCCCAATAAAACAATGCCACCCGTCCCCTTCGATAGCGGATATAAAAAAAGACGTGGGAACCGAACTCGTCGCCCGTCCCACAACCTGAGGCCTTCGCATTGCCCATCGTAATCAGAACGAACAACAAAGAAGCCCACGTCGAATATTCTTAATCCACCCTCATTCCAAATGGAACAAGGATGGATAAAAAAACATCCAAATTGAACATCTACTGTTGCGTTGTCTTGAATTACGATTGAAATTTGCGAAGTTTCAGATTGTCAAGAACAAAACGTCAAGTAAACGCCTTATCAACAAATTGTCCAAGAAGTCTTACTATAAAGACCTACTAATGAACCTTACAAAGGTAAACTGTTTTTTTCTTTAAACAAAAAAAATCTTATTTTTTTTTATAATTACCCTCACAATCATAAATAATCGATATTTCCAATAAACGATTTTAGCTTTGCCCTTGCTATTTTCCCTACAGGATACAAAAATGTTGGGCGATTAGTTCCAGACCATTTTGCTGACATCAGCAAAATGGTCATACTTGGTTCAGAGGTAGTAATTACAATACTAACTAGCGAGGGAGAAAAAAATAAAGAACAATAATTAATGAGAAAGGCAGCAACGCATACACGTATTGCTGCCAGACACAGAACAGATTTCGAAAATCTAAAAACTATGATGAAAAATGTTCTTTGAGGAGGTACGGGGAAAAGTACCTCATCATTGCTGCATCTAGTCTCACGACTTATGCAGTTGGATGTTTAAATCTATAGTGCTTTATGAAGTATTTATCAAGAATGATTCATTACATAGTCATAATACTTTGCTGATGGATTAGAATAAGCTGTTTCACTACCATTTAACATCGCATTATAAGTTACGCCCTCGATTGTTACTTGCAAATAATCACCAGCATCAATTCGGCCATTACCATCTTGGTCATACAATGTATAACTAGGAAATGAAGTAGATGTATAATAATTTCCATTCTTAATACTTGTACCCGGTAAATTATAAGTCGATCCATCCGCTACTCCAAAAATCTGGTGAATATAAGTAATATCTGTTGGCGCAGGAACGAGAGCACTGTTTGCATCGTCAGCGGCTACAACTAATCCATCAGGAGAAACATCCCTCATTTTCCATGACCAAGTATATCCAGGTTGTGCTGTATCAATAATAACTACAGATTGAGTACAGCCAGCACAGTATTCTTGCGGATCAAATCTTTGGATTTCTGTCCTTGGAGAGCCCCAATTTCTTTTCATTTTATTCATAATTCTTCCTTTTTATATTTATATACCTATTTACCCCTTTCTCATAGAAGCGTGAGAAACTTCCAAAGCAATTCCCGTATAGAGGTCCTCGCAAAACCTTCGTAATGGAATCGCAAGGAAGTTCACGCCCTAGCTATTAAATTCTCTCTTATCGTTTATAATCCAAAAACGAATAATCGTTCTCGCCTTGTTTGCAGTGTACAAATTTTAAATGTTTATTAAAAACATACAAAAATATTCAACGAATCGGCGGTTTTTATCAACGAAACGTTTTGGGGAGAAAAAAGGAAAAATGTGTTATTTTAAGATAGCACCAATAGTCGTTTCACGACCGTCTTTATCGATGGTGCGAACAATGTAAAAACCTCCTTGCAATTGCTCAATATGGAAGCTGGAAGTGTAGGCAAGACGAAGGACTTCTATGCCCACTGGGGTTAGAATAGAGATGTATTGGATATCGGTTGATGCAGGAAGAGTGACTGTATTGCCCTCATTCAACAAAGGCAAATCTGACTCCGATGCTTTATTCAACTCCAGCAAGTCGCTCTCATTGCCGAAACGGTCGACCGCCGTCACGCCGTAATACCGTCGTTGCATCCAAGGCAACTCCATCTGATATAAATAATGTGTATCCTTGATATTAGTCGCAACAATATTGTGAGGATCATTGATGTCAATCGGATGGTTGTCTGAGGCATATAGACGATATGTCACAGGCAATTGATGATTGTCTGTCGAAGTACTCCAACCAAATGTAATCTCTCCACGACGGGAAACATCCATTACCGGATGAGCCGGCACGCTTGGTGGAACATTATCCATCCAAGTCATAGGCGGAACAACAGCCGGATAAGCATAGAAATCTTCTGTCAGCTCATCCCATAATTGCTTTGTATTATCCATTAGGAATCGGTTACGGAAATATGCCTGACCGTTCAGTCCTATCTCACGCGAGAAACTGATTTGACGAACAAGCTCAGACAAAGGCCAGTTTCCTTCAGATGGAGCAAGGAAGTAAGCGCCCAAGCCCGGAACAACCCAACGTCCTTCCCTATTCTCCTCCCAGTCGAGGGCGAACGGATAGAACTGGTTATCCTTAAAATACATCATTGGGAATAGTGCATCGTGAATACCTTCACGCAACCATTGCTGAGCATCTTGGTAAACCGTATTCAAGGCATTCCATCCTCTTGAAGGATAACGGTTCGTATCATCATATTTTCCAATCGGTGAACTGCTCACCTTCACCCAAGGCTTTAGAGCTTTGATGTCAGCATATAATTGTCGGACAATGGCAGTCACGTTATCGCGTCTCCACTGTTGCAATGATTTACCATTTCCATATCTACGGAAAGTATCTCCGTCAGGAAAGTTTCTGGCATTCTCCGGATAGCGGATATAATCGAAATGAATTCCATCCACATCATAGCGGTTCACCACCTCCTTTACGATGCGTGAGAGATAATCCTTGGTGCCTGGGTTACCTGGGTCCAAGTACCATGAGCCTTGATAATGTTTACAAAGAGAACGTTGTTTTCTTACCACGGAGTTTCGTCCTGCAAGGCTTACCTGTCGGTCATTGCCTATAGGGATTGTGACGATCCAAGCATGCAGTTCCATACCTCGTTTATGGCATTCCTCGATAGCGAATGCCAACGGATCGTATCCGGGATTACGACCTTCAGTTCCTGTCAGAGCCTCAGCGAAGCCTTCGATACTTGACGGATAAATCATGTCACCTCTAAGCCGAGTCTGCAGGAGGACCGTATTGAAATTGCCAGTTTTCAGTCGGTCGAGAATCTGTCGCAGTTCATCTTTCTGTCGCTGAATGCCGGCTGCGTTCCTCGCTTTCTGCCGTGGCCAATCCATGCCACCCAGCGTGGTAATCCACGATGCCCGGATTTCGTACTTTGGTTGGGAATACATCGACACCCATACGAAAAGCATCAGAAAAAATGACAAGATTTTTTTCATTTGCATAAAAACTAGGTACAAAGATACAGATTAATTATTTTATTTGTTACTTTTGCGTGAACAAATCAAAAAAACGAGAAAAATGATCACCTTTATCTTTTCGTTGATTGCCTTGGTTGTAGGGTATGTTTTTTACGGTAAGTTCGTGGAGCGCGTCTTTGGGCCCGACAATCGTGACACTCCTGCAATAACAAAGGCCGACGGCGTGGACTTTATCGTCCTTCCCAATTGGAAAATTTTCATGATACAATTCCTGAACATTGCCGGTACAGGTCCTATTTTCGGTGCTATCATGGGTGCTAAATTCGGTCCTGCCGCTTATCTATGGATTGTCTTGGGATGTATCTTTGCGGGAGCCGTTCACGACTTTTTCACTGGAATGTTATCTGTCCGTAACGGTGGTGCCGGTCAGCCTGAATTAGTTGGACTTTATCTGGGGCAGACGACGAAAAAGATCATGCTGGTCTTCTCAGTATTCCTATTGATGATGGTAGGAGCAGTCTTCGTATATAGTCCTGCCTTGATCCTAGGTAAGATGTGCAGCGATGGATTGGTATGGGTATATATATGGTGTGCGCTGATTTTCATCTATTACATCATTGCCACGATGTTGCCTGTCGACAAGATTATCGGAAAGATCTATCCGCTCTTTGCCATCTCGATGCTTTTCATGGCGGTTGCCCTAATGGTTGTGTTGTTCATCCACTGGCCTTCACTGCCTGAGTTGACCGATGGCATACACGGAGAGCAATACAGTTCGCCAATCTTCCCGGCTTTGTTCATCACCATCGCCTGTGGAGCCATCAGTGGTTTCCATGCTACGCAAAGTCCGTTGATGGCACGCTGTATAAGCAGTGAGAAAATGGGACGTCCTATTTTCTATGGAGCCATGATAACCGAAGGTTTGGTCGCACTGATCTGGGCAACGGTCTCAATGTACTTCTTCTATGGTGGTGCGGCAGAAGATTTAGGTGTATCCAACACCTTGCAAGCCCCTGAGGTGGTAACAGCTGTTAGCAAAGGATGGCTCGGAACGTTTGGCGGTATCCTCGCCTTACTGGGAGTAGTCGCTGCTCCGATTACCAGCGGTGATACAGCTTTGCGATCTGCCCGTTTGATTATTGCTGATTTTATTCATCTTGAGCAGAAGACCATCAAGAGACGTTTGTGGATTTGCATTCCACTGTTTGCATTCACCTGTCTGTTGCTCTTCTTCAACATATCCAATCCTGACGGATTCAATGTCATTTGGAGTTATTTCGGATGGGCAAACCAGACTCTGGCTGTCTTCATGCTGTGGACCATCACGGTATACCTGGTACGCGAGAAGAAGAATTTCTGGATAACCCTACTTCCAGCTTTCTTTATGACGGTGGTATGTTCGACATTCCTGATGATATCGAAGAACGCCTTCGGATTCGACATGATGATAGGCTATGGCGTTGGAGGATCTGTCCTGATTATCTCGATGGCATGGTTCTTCGGATGGTATTTGTTACGAAAAAAATAATAAGATAATTATTAAAAACCCAAAAGAATGATTATGAAGAAAAGATTTATGCTGGTGCTCGTCACCTTGATGTTGGCATTGGGAGCACAAGCTCAGTTTGAGCAAGGGACATGGTATTTCAACGTGTCTTCCACTGGTTTTGAACTGTCACACTCGGATGCTACCAAGACCCGTTTGGCTTTGAGTGCTAATGTAGGAAACTTCATTGCAGATAACATTGCTTTGATTGTCGGCACAAATGCTGACTTCTATAGCGGATTAAGTGAGTTTGGTGTGGGAACACAAGCCCGTTATTACTTCCCTACTTGCGGAGTTTACGGTGGTCTGGGTGTTCAATATGCTTACACGAAGATCGGTGATTACGACAAGAGTCTGATGTTTCTTACTCCTGAGGTTGGATACACGTTCTTCTTGAATCGTTATCTAACCATCGAACCTGCTGTTTTCTACCGTATGAACTTTAGCGACTTTGAACATTATAGCAAAGTCGGACTACGGATCGGTTTCGGTTTCTACTTCTAAGATTTTTCTGTATAAGATAAGAGAGGGGCATTATGCTCCTCTCTTTTTTTGTCCTTGTTCATCGGGATCTCCGAATACTGTAGCAGGAGTTTAGCGAAGCGCAAATCTATCAATGATTGTTTCATAACAAACCTCAAAGGAGTGAAAACAGGGTTACATTAAACAGTTCACGCAATTTCCCAAAACTCATGATTTCTTTATGGTTCTATTGCTTTTTTTCTTTTAACAGTATGTTTGATTTTACCTATAAAAAAATTTATCTCGAGAGAGGACTCTGTTTCAGTTGTTTCTAAATCAGGCATTACAATTTCAGATAGTACTTCACCAAAGTGTTTAATTTTGGCTTCTTGTTCTACCACCTTTTGTTCCTTATGTAATTTAATCAACTCTCTTTTAAGGCTTCTAACTCTTGCAAATGTTTCAATAATAGCAAAGGTTACATTCAAGGCTTGTTTGCTCTTTAGAATAGTTGCAAGCATATACAATCCTTTTTCTGTGAAAACTTTGGTAGCATTTCGGTTCTTCGACGAAATATTTGTAGACGAAAATTTCGACCGCAAATTATTCAATTCTTCTGTTGATAATACAAACACATAGTCTTCGGGAAATTTATCGGGATTATTACGTACCGCCTCGTTAATTCTTTTTGTTTCTACACCGTAGAGATAGGCTACATCTGCATCGGCAATAACAGATTTTCCTCTAATTGAGATAATTTTATTACGAACTTCAGTTAATAATTCTGGATTAATCGTTGTAGTCAACGCCTTCATATTGTTTCATTTATTTAATTTAACCTACCAACTTATACGCTTTTTTTAAAAAAACGTTTATTGAAATCATGATTATTGTGATTTCGTCTTAATTTGATTATTTCTTCACAACAACTATGTCTAAAAGCCCCTTTTAATATATTTTAACGGTTTTAAAACTTCAAAATAATTTTTTTTTACTAAATTGCAATCCAAATAGTTATGCGACAAGAAAACAAATAGATACTCCATGAAAACTTTCAAACATTTTCCGTTCCTGTGCTTCCTCTCAGTGCTGGTAGCCTGTACAGAGGACACATTCATGCCACAATCAGAGATTAGCCCCATTGCAGATGGCAATTCTGTTGCCATAATCAGCATGGTTGTTCCCGACATTGAAATGGATGCGACTACTCGTTCTAAACTTATTGACGATGGTAGTCAGTTGAAGTTTGAATGGAAAGAGAACGATGCTATTGGTGTAGTACCACTCAGCGGTCATCCGCTTTTATTCCCGATTCATGCAGAGAACGCTGGCAAGAACACAGCTTTGTTCGACGGTGGCGGTTGGGCGCTTCGAACAGATATGAAGTATGCGGCCTTCTTCCCGATTAATGAAAAAAATCAGGGAACCGACATCAAACATATCGTTATTGACTACGCCGGACAGACACAAGGGAACTATATGAATTATGATTTTCTCGCTACAGGTGCCGTAAAGCCTTCGGACGGACAGGTAACATTCAACATGAAACGCATATCCGCCATCTTGAAGATATCCATCTCCATGCCAGCCGGTAGTACTGCTCATTATGGTACACTGATTGCTCCAGAAGAGATTTTTGGAGTGAAGGGAGTGCTTGACCTTTCGGGGAATGAGCCTGTCTATACACCGGAAGGAAGGACAAAGTTTATCAATACGGATTTAGGAATAGAGAAAACATCAACTTCTGCTTGGACATATGAGGTGTATATGATGGTTCCTCCAACCGATTTGTCGGGCAAGACGTTGACGTTCCGTCTAACTTCGGATGCGGGTTACGCCTATGAGGCTACTTTGCAGGGAAAGAAATTCGAGGCGGGCAAGGCTTATAAACTCTCAGGATCGGCACGAGGCGCAACCATCAAGAACTTGAGATTGATTTCAGCTGCACAGGACGTCGGACAGAATCCGGAAGTTGGCACTTTTTCGACGAATACGGATGGCACGGTCAACGTAAATGACAATCTGGATAGAATCGCTAAAGTCATTTCTATACAAGTTGCGTATAAAGAAGACCCGACAATTTGCGATGAGATCGGTTATTTCAGAAACTTGGAAAAACTGACGTGCAACAATTACGTGAACACGTCTGAAAATCAAATGATTAACAGTTTGGATGTTTCGAACAATACAAAGTTGACTTTTCTAGCATTTGGATGTAACAAATTGACAACCATTGATCTGTCAAAGAACACTTTACTTGAAACGTTGTACTGTTTTACTAATTCTTTAGCTTCGCTGGATCTATCAAATAATCCAGAATTGAGGGCTCTGAGGTGCTTTAGTAATCAACTCACCTCACTGGACGTATCGAACTTAACAAATTTGGAGGACTTGCATTGCTTTAGTAATCAACTCACCTCACTGGATGTATCAGGTTGTATGGTGTTGACAGATTTACGATGCGCCAATAATCAACTAACCTTATTGGATCTTTCGAACTGTACGTCATTAACTTATCTAGAATGCACCGGTAATCAACTCACCTCACTGGATGTATCAAACAGTACGGCATTGAAAGAGTTGCGTTGCAATAATAATCAATTTACATCACTGGATGTCTCGAATAATACAAAGTTGGAGATTTTGGATTGCCATAAGAATCAACTCACCTCACTGGATGTATCGAACAATACGGCATTGATAAATTTGTTTTGCTATAAGAATCAACTCACCTCACTGGATGTATCGAACAATACAAATTTAATTACCATACAATGCGATTACAACCAAATAACATCAATAAATCTAACTAACAATACTGAGTTGGAAACATTGACAATGGGCGGAAATAAGCTCACTTCACTGGATGTCTCTAGTTGCTCAGGATTGTATGACTTGCATTGCTTTAGTAATCAACTCACCTCACTGGACGTATCGAACTTAACAAATTTGGAGGACTTGTATTGCTTTAGTAATCAACTCACCTCACTGGATGTATCGAACAATACGGCATTGATGTATCTGAATTGCGAAAGCAACCAATTGACGACACTGGATGTGTCAAAGAACACTTTACTTGAGGAGTTAACTTGTGGCAAAAATTTATTTGAAGAGCTTACCATTACTAATATGGAGAAACTCGTTTTCTTCGATATAAATAATTGTCCTGCTTTGAAAACATTGAAATGTCAATCTAATCATCTGAGTGTTCTATATGTCAATAACAACTCAGCATTAGAAACGCTGTTTTGTATGAATAATTACCTTACACAACTGGATTTAAGTGGATGTATTGCATTAAAGCAATTACGGAGTTTCAATAATATGATGTCAAATTTGGATATTTCCGGATGTACATCCTTATATCTATATAATTCAAATGCAAGTTCATTTTGTATGGTTGGTAATCAATATGCGGACGAGAATCGAAACTCTTATCGAGAGATGACCTTGAAAGCCCGTGCAGACGATACGACTAACTTAAATACAAATACTTCATTTAATAATGCCCATGTAACTGTTACAAGAGAATAATTCAGTTGAATATTGATTATCCGGCTGCACCTGAAAACTATTGGATGCAGCCGGATTTTTTATTAATGCAACTTATGTTCAATCCAATTATTTACGAATCACAAGGTGAATCCCAAATAAATTGCTATCTTTGCACGAAAGTAAAAAAACAGTCGTATGAATAATCAACGCTATATGCAACGTGGCGTCTCCGCCGCAAAAGAAGACGTACATAACGCCATCAAAAACATTGATAAAGGTATCTTTCCAGGTGCTTTCTGTAAGATCATTCCCGACATCCTTGGAGGTGACCCCGAATATTGCAATATCATGCATGCTGACGGTGCTGGTACCAAATCCTCCCTCGCCTACGCCTATTGGAAAGAGACAGGCGATATGAGCGTGTGGAAAGGTATCGCTCAGGATGCACTCATCATGAACATCGATGACCTTCTTTGCGTAGGAGCCGTCGACAATATCCTTGTCTCCTCAACAATCGGACGGAACAAGATGCTGATTCCTGGAGCGGTCATCTCGGCCATCATCAATGGAACCGATGAGCTACTTGCCGAACTTCGTGAAATGGGTGTAGGAGCATACGCTACCGGAGGTGAGACAGCCGATGTGGGCGACCTGGTGCGTACCATCATTGTCGACTCCACAGTAACCTGTCGAATGAAACGAAGCGACGTCATCGACAATGCCAATATCCGTCCGGGAGATGTCATTGTTGGACTGGCTTCTTTCGGCCAAGCCACTTATGAAAAGGAGTACAACGGTGGTATGGGAAGTAATGGATTGACCTCAGCCCGTCACGATGTCTTCGCTAAATACATTGCTGAAAAATACCCAGAGACCTACGACAAGGCCGTTCCTGACGAACTGGTTTACTGCGGCGGTCTGAAACTGACCGATAAGGTAGAAGGAAGTCCCCTGGATGCTGGCAAACTAGTACTTTCACCGACCCGTACATACGCTCCTGTAGTGAAACAACTGCTTGATGCTCTTCGACCACAGATTCATGGCATGGTACATTGCTCGGGAGGCGCCCAAACAAAAATCATGCATTTCGTAGGAAATAACTGTCGCGTAATCAAAGATAACCTCTTCCCTGTTCCACCACTCTTCAAGACTATCCAGGAACAGAGCGGCACCGACTGGTCAGAGATGTACAAAGTATTCAACATGGGGCATCGTCTCGAAGTTTACCTTTCACCGGAATATGCCGAGGAGGTCATCGCCATCAGTAAACGCTTTAACATCGATGCCCGCATCGTAGGACATATTGAGGAAAGCGACCGCAAAGAGTTAATCATCCGTAGCGAATATGGAGAGTTCCACTATGATTAAGAAGATTAAGCATGGCCGAAAGTAACATATTAGATAAACTGAATGGATTGCTTCCCCGCTATGAGGAAGTATCGACATTGATTACCGACCCTTCCGTCATTGCCGACCAAGCCCGCTATGTCAAACTGACAAAGGAATATAAGGACTTGGGAAAACTGATGGAGATGCGAAAAGAATATATCCAATACCTTGACGAGCAGAACGAGGCCAAACAGATCATGCTGAATGAAAGCGACGCTGATCTGAAGGAGATGGCTCGTGAGGAACTTGCCCTCTGCGAGGAAAGGATTCCACAGTTGGAAGAGGAAATCAAGCTCCAACTGATTCCAGCTGACCCGACAGACGACCGCAATGCGATTTTAGAGATTCGCGCCGGTACTGGCGGTGACGAGGCTGCCCTTTTTGCAGGTGACTTGTTCCGGATGTATTCGAAATACTGCGAGATAAAAGGCTGGAAATTGGAAGTATCTAACGCCAACGAGGGAACAGTAGGTGGTTTCAAGGAGATTGTATGCTCCATCACCGGTGAAAAAGTATACGGTACACTGAAATACGAATCGGGCGTTCACCGTGTTCAGCGTGTCCCTGCCACCGAAACACAAGGGCGTGTTCATACATCAGCCGCATCTGTGGCGGTACTACCCGAAGCAGAGCCATTCGAAGTATCCATCAACGAAGGTGAGATTCGTTGGGATACCTTCCGAAGTGGTGGAGCCGGCGGACAGAACGTCAACAAGGTGGAGTCCGGCGTTCGCTTACGTTACAACTGGAAGAACCCGAACACGGGCGTTGTGGAAGAAATCCTTATAGAATGTACCGAGACACGTGACCAACCGAAGAATAAGGAACGGGCGTTGTCACGTTTGCGTACGTTTATTTACGACCGCGAGCATCAGAAATATATGGACGACATCGCCAGCAAACGGAAAACGATGGTGTCAACCGGCGACCGCTCGGCAAAGATACGTACCTACAACTATCCGCAAGGTCGAATAACCGACCATCGCATCAATTATACCATTTATAACCTCAGTGCTTTCATGGATGGAGAGATCCAGGACTGTATCGACCACCTCATCGTGGCTGAGAATGCAGAACGCATGAAAGAAAACGAATTATAATCAGACATGGACCTGTTCAAGAATATCTCACTCCGAAAGACGTTAGAGAGGTTATCCGCCCTGCTCAAACGGTTTCCTCTCACCTTGTTATTTGTTCTGGTTCTGACCATCTTTATTATCACCCTGATTCAGAACGGATGGGATACTTTCAGTGACCGGATGACCGTTTTCATCTTCCTTGCGCTCCCCACATCCGCTCTTTTAACGCTCTCTTTCCATCTTTTCAACGAGGAAAGAACAAGGAATGCCTTTTATTACATCGGCGAAGCTGTCGTCCTCTTAGCGTGGATAGGTGCTTGTTTTTATTTTACAAGAAATAATGGTGAACCGGAGTTGGACGAGGTTTGTATTCTGTTGACAGGCTTTATCTGTATCTTCCTGTCGGTATTTACCCTTTCGTTTATTCGACGTAAGAACGATTTGCCTTTCTGGCACTTCACCACGAGGACTATCTCGGCAGCAATCATTGCAGGCTTCATTGGGTTAATCCTATGTGCCAGTGTCAGCATGTTGATCCTTTCCTTGGAGCAATTGTTTGGTTTGAAGATGACGGATAAGGTTTATACGACCGAGATAACTATTTGTATGTCGCTGATTACCCCTGTCCTCTTCTTGATGCTAATACCCGAAGGTGATCAAAAGCAAGATTATACAGTACCAACATTCTCCCGTTTCTATCGCGGAGTGATTCAAAACCTGTTTATCCCTCTACTTATCTGCTACTTTGTCACACTATACCTCTATGCATTGAACATTATTATTCATTGGGAATTGCCTAAAGGCTGGGTATCGGGATTAGTTACCACATTGATGGTAGGAATGCTTATCATCATCTTCCTGCTTTATCCACAACAGTATCAGTCACAACTGAAGCGAATAGAACGGTTTGCCCTCCACGTAGCACCTTTACTGACCTTACCTGTATTGGTATTGATGAGCGTCGGCATCTTCCGTCGTATTTCTGATTACGGCATCACCGTTCCAAGATTATATCTACTGCTCTTCAACCTGTGGTGTTACCTTGCCTGCATCATTCTGTTGGTAAAACATACGCGTAATATATGGTGGCTGCCTGTATCATTCGGTGTGCTGGCATTCCTTGCCTCTATCGGTCCGTGGAGTTTCTCCAATCTCACTAAAAGTCAGATGCGAAAAGAAGTAAGACAAGCACTCATAGCCTATAACCCACAATTGCCACTATCGCAGGAGCAATACCGTGAATGGTTTTTGGAACAAGGTGAGAATGCCAAGGACATTGCCAGCAAACTCGTTTACTTAAAGGACAATTATCCTAAAACGGGACTGAAAGATATTCTTGCCGATTCTGTGTTCACTTATTCTGGACAGTATCAAGCCAAATCTGACGAACCAGAAGTGGATAACACCCTCGTTAGGGAAGACCTGATACCAAATGGCATCGGACTGCCGCTAGGATATAACTATGTCAAGATTGTAGAGCGTGGGGATGTCTCGGGCGTAACATTCCAGAACGATTCTGTATTTTTTACAATCGGCAAGACCAAGTTTGGCGTTCGCTGCCAAGAATTGCTCGATGAACTAAAAAAAGAAAAAGAACAATATACCTTGGAAACGGGCGACGCAATGCTTGTCTTTGATTTTGTCAGGTTTAATCCCGACACCGAGGAACTATCGTTAAGCGGACTATTATTTACAAAAGAACCAATAAAGAAATAATATGAATAAAGAAGCACTATTTGCACACATCATGCAGAAACAGTCGTTCCTGTGTGTAGGTTTGGATACAGATATCAAAAAGATTCCTGAGCATTTGCTGCACGAGGAAGATCCGATCTTCGCTTTCAACCGCGCCATCATCGATGCGACGGCTCCTTATTGCATCGCCTATAAGCCAAATCTGGCATTCTATGAGAGCATGGGCGTGAAAGGATGGATTGCTTTCGAGAAGACCGTGGACTACCTAAACAAGAATTATCCGGAACAGTTCATCATCGCAGATGCTAAGCGTGGTGATATCGGTAATACTTCTGCCATGTATGCCCGTACCTTCTTCGAGGAAATGAACCTGGATGCTGTCACTGTCGCACCATATATGGGTGAGGATAGCGTATCTCCTTTCCTTACCTACCCGAACAAATGGGTGATTCTTTTGGCATTGACCAGCAATAAAGGATCACACGACTTCCAACTGACGGAAGATGCCCAGGGCGAACGCCTATTCGAGAAGGTGCTCCGTCGTTCACAGGCATGGGGAAATGACGAGAACATGATGTACGTTGTCGGTGCTACCCAAGGACGCGCCTTCGAGGATATCCGCAAAATCGTACCAAACCATTTCCTGCTTGTTCCAGGAATCGGAGCACAAGGAGGATCGTTGGAAGAAGTCTGCAAGTATGGCATGAACAAGCAATGTGGACTGATTGTCAATTCCAGTCGTGCCATCATCTATGCCGACAAATCGCCTTGCTTTGCGGAGGCAGCCGGCATAGCAGCACGAAAGGTACAAGAGCAAATGAAAGAACAGTTAAAAGTCATTTCGTAACTATCCAAAAAGTCAGTTATTATGCTTAAAAAAGGTCTAAAAGCATAAATAAATGACAAAAGGAAAGGTTATATGAAAAAAAAGAACTTAATTTGCATAATTAATAAATGCACATTAATCAATCAAGATAAATGTTAGAAAGAAAAGTAATATGGAGTTTTCAGCGAAACAAATAGCAGCATATATCGGGGGAACCATCATCGGAGATGAGAACGCAACCGTTCATACGTTTGCCAAAATCGAGGAAGGTGTTCCTGGTGCCCTGTCTTTTTTGTCAAATCCTAAATATACGCATTATATCTACGAAACCAAGTCAAGCATTGTGCTTGTGAACAAGGACTTTGAGCCGGAGCAAGAGATCAGTGCTACCCTTATCAAGGTAGATAATGCCTACGAAAGTTTGGCAAAATTGTTGAACCTGTACGAGGCAAGCAAGCCAAAGATGGTTGGTATCGATCCATTAGCTTCGATAGCAAGTTCTGCCAAGATAGGCAACAATGTCTATATCGGCCCATTCGCAACTGTTGCCGAAGGAGTCGAGATTGGAGACAATGCGGTGATTTACCCACATGTTACTATTTGTGCAAATGCTAAAATCGGTCACGATACGACACTTTATCCGAGTGTAACCGTTTACCACGACTGTCGGGTAGGTAATCATTGTATCTTGCATGCCGGTTGCGTGATTGGTGCAGACGGATTCGGGTTTGCTCCAAACGCAGAAGGTTACGATAAGATTCCACAGATCGGTATTACGATCATTGAGGATAATGTCGAGATTGGTGCCAACACATGCGTTGACCGTGCTACGATGGGTGCTACCATCATACACAAGGGAGCTAAGTTGGATAACCTGATTCAAATCGCTCATAACGTAGAAGTCGGTAGTCATACCGTCATGGCTGCTCAAAACGGAGTAGCCGGCTCAACGAAGATTGGCGAATGGTGTATGTTCGGTGGTCAAGTCGGTATTGCCGGCCATATCAAGGTGGGTGACAAGACCTATTGCGGTGCCCAGACTGGTATCGCAGGAACAGTGAAAGGGAACACAACCTACCTCGGCTCACCTGCTATTGACGCTCGACAGTATATGAAATCATACGCTTACCTTCGGAAGTTGCCTGATATAGCCAATGAAGTGAATGCGTTGAAGAAAGAAATTGAATTATTAAAGAAACAATTAAATAAATAGGCTCATGTTGAAACAGCAAACTTTGAAGGGAAGCTTTTCGCTGAACGGAAAAGGTCTTCATACCGGAATGAACCTGACGGTTACATTCAACCCAGCTCCGGATAATCACGGATATAAGATCCAACGTATTGACGTAGAGGGTCATCCGATTCTGGATGCCGTAGCAGAAAATCTGGTGGATACAACCAGAGGTACAGATATAGAGAAAAATGGCGTACGCGTCAGTACCATCGAACATGCGATGGCTGCCTTGTATGCTTCCGGTATCGACAACTGTCTGATTCAGGTCAACGGCCCTGAATTCCCTATCCTCGACGGTAGTGCGAAGTACTATATCGAGAATATCCAACGGATAGGCATCCAGGAACAGACCGCAGTCAAAGACTATTATATCATCAAGTCGAAGATTGAGTTCAGAGACGAGAAGACAGGTTCTTCCATCATCGTACTTCCTGACGACAGTTTCAGCATCAACGCTCTGATATCTTACGAATCCAGCATCCTTTCCAACCAATATGCGACCTTGGAGGATATGAAGAAGTTTGATACAGAGGTGGCAGCAGCCCGTACTTTTGTGTTTGTCCGTGAGATTGAGCCTCTGCTCAATGCCGGACTTATCAAAGGAGGTGACTTAGACAATGCCATCGTCATCTACGAAAGAGAGATGTCGCAGGAGAAATACGACAAGTTGGCCGACGTTATGGGCGTTCCTCACAAGGATGCCAAGCAACTGGGATACATCAACAACAAGCCTTTGGTTTGGGATAATGAACCGGCTCGTCATAAATTGTTGGACATCATTGGTGATATGGCATTGATTGGAAAGCCAATCATCGGTCGTATCATTGCTACTCGTCCGGGACACACCATCAACAACAAGTTTGCCCGTCGTATGCGGAAAGAGATTCGTCTGCACGAGATCCAAGCTCCAATATACAACTGTAATGAGGCACCGGTAATGGACGTGAACCGTATCCGTCAACTCTTGCCACACCGCTATCCATTCCAGTTGGTGGATAAGATCATTGCCATCGGAGCCAACTACATCGTAGGTGTCAAGAATGTCACAACGGATGAACACTTCTTCCAAGGACATTTCCCAAACGAACCGGTCATGCCTGGAGTTCTTCAGATTGAGGCAATGGCCCAGGTAGGAGGTTTGCTCATTCTGAACTCGTTGGATGAACCGGAGAAGTACTCAACCTACTTCTTAAAGATAGATGATGTGAAGTTCCGTAATAAGGTAGTACCTGGTGACACCCTTGTTTTCCGTGTGGAACTGGTACAGCCTATCCGTCATAACATCTCCACAATGAGAGGTTACGGCTTTATTGGTGAGAAATTAGCCTGTGAGGCAACCTTCACAGCCCAAATAACAAAGAAATAAAACAAAAGAACTATGATCAGTCCTTTAGCATATATCGATCCGGAAGCAAAAATCGGTCAGAACGTTGAGATCGGACCTTTCTGCTTCATTGATAAAAACGTAGTCATCGGTGATAACAATGTGATTATGCCGAATGTAACCATCTTGTACGGTGCCCGCATCGGCAATGGAAACAAAATATTCCCTGGAGCTGTCATCAGTGCTATCCCGCAGGACCTAAAATTTGTCGGCGAGGAAACAACCGCTGAGATTGGCGACAACAACCTCATCCGCGAGAACGTGACCGTCAATCGTGGTACGGCAGCAAAGGGGAAAACCGTTGTCGGTAGCAATAACCTGTTGATGGAAGGTTCACATATCGCACACGATGTGATCGTTGGTAATAACTGTATCATCGGTAACTCAACGAAGATGGGTGGTGAAGTAGAAGTTGATGACTTTGCCATTATCAGCGCAAACGTGCTGATACACCAATTCTGTCGTGTAGGAGGATTTGTGATGGTTCAAGGAGGTAGTCGAACCAGCAAAGATATCCCACCTTTCATCATCGCAGGCCGCGAACCGATTGAATATTCGGGTATCAATATTATCGGATTGAGAAGAAAAGGATTCTCAAACGAACTCATCGAGAATATCCACAATACTTACCGCCTGATCTATCAGAGTGGAAAGAATGTCTCTGAGGCATTGAAGCAAGTGAAGGAAGAGATACCGATGAGCAAGGAAATCGAATACATCATCTCCTTTATAGAATCCTCAAAACGAGGAATCATCAGATAAAAACGTAAGACTATGGTTTACAGATTCACAATCATTTCGGATGAGGTAGAAAACTTTGTAAGAGTCATCAAGATTGATTCTGACGCTACTTTCTATGATTTACATAAGGCTATTCTCGATGCCTGCAATTATAAAGATGACCAGATGACATCTTTCTTTATTTGTGAGGACGACTGGGAGAAAAGAGAAGAGATTACCTTGGAAGAGATGGAGCGTTCGTCGGATGAAGATAC
>CAMVLL010000048.1 GCA_947168315.1 uncultured Bacteroidota bacterium
GGTATGTGTGCATGTACCCAAACAGGTGTCAAAGAAATGTCGGATGGAATTGTCGTAACCGTTAATCCGAAGAAGCCGACAGACGTTAAGAACATTCGGTTACAAGTGATGGGTGACCAACTGATTCGAGTCTCAGCAACGAATGAAAACAGGTTCCCTGACCGTAAAAGCTTAATCATCGTTCCTCAAACAGCGGAGCAGACTCAGTTCTCGGTAGAGAAAACAGAAGGATCTGTGACATTGGCTACCTCAAAGGTAAAGGCAACTGTCAACACCTCGACTGGGGAAGTCGTATTCACAGACCTACAAGGTAAGGTTTTGTTGGCAGAGAACAAGGGTGGAGGGAAATCATTTACTCCGATAGAGGTGGAAGGAAAGAAGGAATATAGCATCCGCCAAGTGTTCGAATCACCCGAAGATGAGGCTTTCTTCGGACTGGGACAGCATCATTCGGGAGAATTCAACTATAAAGGTAAGAACGAAGAACTGTATCAATATAATTCGAAGGTTTCACTTCCATTTATTGTCTCAAATAAAGGATATGGTATCCTTTGGGATAGCTATTCCTTGTCGCGTTTTGGAAATCCAAACGAGTATAAACAAATCGGACAGGTCTTCAAACTATATGATAAGGATGGGAAAGAAGGTGCTTTGACGGGAAGTTATATGCCACAAGAAGGCGCAAAAGTAGAGCCATTGGTCCGTCGTGAAGATTCTCTATACTTCCAATATCTGGATCGTAACGATCATTTAACTACCATGATCAACTTACCAAAGAAATATCCATTGGGACATGTACTGGTAACTTACGAAGGTGAAATCGAAGCTCCGACAACAGGCGACTATTTCTTTAATCTGTATGCAGGAGGCTATGCAAAGGCTTATCTGAATAATGAATTGGTCGTAGAAGAGCGTTTCCGTCAGGCATGGAACTCGACGAATTATAAATTCAAGGCTCATCTGGAAGGACAAAAGCGAGTACCAATCCGCATCGAATGGAATCCGGATGGTGACGCAACGAGCTTTAGCTTGCGGGCATACGATGCCGTTCCTCAGGAAGAGCAAACAAAACAATCATGGTGGAGCGAGATGAATCCGCAAATCGATTATTACTTCATCGCAGGCGAAAACATGGATGAGATAATCAGTGGCTATCGTACATTAACGGGTAAATCGCCTATCATGCCGAAGTGGGCGATGGGTTTCTGGCAGTGCCGACAGCATTATCATACTCAATATGAGGTAACCAATACGTTGAAGGAATTCCGTAAGCGACAAATCCCGGTCGATAACATTGTACAAGACTGGTATTACTGGAAAGAGGATACGTGGGGCAGTCATGAATTCGATCCTATCCGTTATCCGAAGCCACAGCAAATGATTGATTCGATTCATGCGATGAACGGTCATATCATGATATCTGTATGGCCGAAGTTCTATGCAACGACCGAGCACTTCAAGGAATTCCAGAAAAACGGTTGGATGCACATGCTTGCAGTCGAGGATAGTATACGTGACTGGGTCGGCCCTGGTTATATCGGCTCATTTTATGATGCATATTCAGCCGATGCTCGGAAACTTTTCTGGAATCAGATGAACGAACACTTGTTCTCGAAAGGAATTGATGCCTGGTGGATGGATGCAAGTGAGCCTGATTTCGGTAGTAACATCAGTATTGATTACTGGAAAGAACTCACAACGCCGAATGCGCTGGGCTCGTCAACTGAATATTTGAATGCTTACGCCTTGATGAATGCAGAGGCTGTATACGATGGACAACGTAGCGTTAACAATGATCAACGTGTGTTCTTGCTGACTCGCTCCGGTTTCCCGGGACTTCAACGCTATTCTACGGCTACTTGGAGTGGGGATATCGGTTGTTCATGGGATAATATGAAAGCACAGATAACCGCTGGTTTGAATTATTCTGTTGCCGGCATCCCTTGGTGGACCATGGATATTGGTGGTTTCTCATCTCAAGGTCGATTCATCCGTGCTCAACAAGAGTTCGACAGGACTGGAAAAGAGAATGAGGACCTGAAGGAATGGCGAGAAATGAACACCCGTTGGTTCCAATTCGGTGCATTCTGTCCGTTATTCCGTAGTCATGGAGAGTTCCCTTGGCGTGAAGTATGGAACATTGCACCTGATAATCACCCTGCCTACCAGTCGATTGTCTACTATACTAAGTTGCGTTATCGTCTGTTGCCGTACATTTATTCATTGGCCGGAATGACATACTTTAATGATTATACCGTTATGCGTCCACTGGTCATGGATTTCATGGACGATGCTAACGTCAATAATGTTGGCGACCAGTTTATGTTCGGTCCTTCTATCATGGCTTGTCCGGTTTATACCTATGGTGCACGGACTCGTGATGTCTATCTCCCACAAACTTGTGGCTGGTATGATCTATATACTGGAAAGTATTGGGAAAATGGAAAACAAACCATTCCGGCTCCTTATGAAAGAATGCCTTTGATGATCCGTGAAGGCGCAATTATCCCGTTTGGTCCGGCAATTCAATACAGTGATGAGAAGCCTGCAGATGTTATCACCTTATTTATATATAAGGGACAAGACGGTAAGTTCACATTATACGAGGATGAAGGTGTGAACTATAACTACGAGAAAGGTGCTTACGCGATGATTCCTTTGGAATACAATGAACAGAGCGGTGTTCTGACGATTGGTGACCGTCAAGGTGAGTTTAACGGAATGTTGAAAGAACGCACATTTAATGTGATCACGGTGAGTAAAGATAAACCACAGCCCTTCGATTTAAACGCCAAAGGACAATTGGTTCAATATAATGGTACAAAGCAAACAGTAAAACTCTAATATAAATAATGATGAAAAAGAAAAGTGTATTAATGCTGGTCGTAGGACTTTTGGGCTTCGTGTTTTCGTTGAACGCTCAACACGTTCCTACGCTCGAGGAAGCCGTTCGAGGTGGATTGATACGGACGGAGGGTGGAGGAAGTGTGAACTGGATGAAAGATGGTGAGCATTATTCCAAGATTGAACGAAATGCCGATGGCGGTTTCGATGTAATGGCTTATATGGCTAAGGATAACTCAAAAGAAGTGCTGATCCCGGCAAGCCTGTTGGTGAATCCTGATACGAAGAAACCTATTTCTGTAAGAAGTTTCACCTTCAGTGATGATAACTCGAAGGCTTTGATTTATACCAATACTCGTAGAGTATGGCGTTATGATACGAAAGGTGACTATTGGGTGTTGGACCTGAAGAGTGGAAAAATGCAACAACTGGGTAAGAAATTCCCAGAGGCAACCTTGATGTTCGCAAAATTCTCTCCGGATGCTACTCGCGTCGCTTATGTTTCAGGCAATAATATTTACGTTGAAAACATTGCTGACGGCACAATCACGACTTTGACATCCGATGGTAATGATGTTATCGTCAATGGTACGTTCGATTGGGTTTATGAAGAGGAATTTGCTTGTCGAGATGGGTTCCGTTGGAGTCCTGATGGTCAGTATATCGCTTATTGGCAAAGTGATACCGAAGGGACAGGTTGGTTTGATATGATTAATAATGTGGATTCTATCTATCCGACTTTTGTACATTTCCCATATCCAAAGGCTGGAACAACAAACTCAGCAGTGAAGGTTGGCTATGTTTCTGCCAATGGTGGAGCGACAACATGGATTAATATCCCTGGCGATCCTCGCAATAACTATATCCCTCGTATGGAATTCATTCCTGATAGCAACGAGCTTTTTATCCAACAGATGAATCGTGCACAAAATACCAACAAGGTATGGATCGCGAAAATAGGAGAAACTCAACCGGCAAATATTCTGACTGAAACCGATGACGCTTGGGTTGAGACCAATGATAAGGTGCGCTGGCTGAAAGGAAACAAATATTTTACTTGGGAAAGTGAGCGAACTGGATGGCGTCACTTATACCGTGTAAGCAGAGATGGTAAAGAAATCATTCCTATTACGAAAGGTAATCTTGATTTTGTCAATGAAGTAGGAGTGGATATGCAGAAAGGATTGGTCTACTTCATTGCGACAGCAGAGAATTATACACAACGCTATCTCTATCAGGCAAAACTTTTTGGAAAAGGTGACGTGACAATGATCAGTCCTGCCGACCAATTGGGGCAGCATAATTATAATATGTCACCAACAGGTAAGTGGGCTGTACATACATTCAGCAATGCACAGACTCCTCCTGTCATTGATATGGTGTCTTTCCCTGGACATAAATCAGTCCGTTTAATCACAGATAATGCTCAGGCAAAAGAACAATACAAGGCTTTGGGTTGGCGTCCGAAAGAATTTGTCAAGACAAAGTCGGGCAATCTCACATTGGATGCGTGGATGATCAAGCCAATGAACTTTGATCCGTCAAAGAAATACCCTGTGATTATTGAAGTATATGGTGAACCAGCAAGTTCTACCGTGCAAGATGTGTGGGGTAACGGTGATACTTGGAACCAATATATGGCTAATCAGGGATATATCATTATCAGCATTGATAATCGTGGAGCAAATGTTCCTCGCGGACGTGAATGGAGAAAGTGTATTTATGGTGAAGTCGGTACATTCGCAAGCGAAGATCAAGCAAGAGGTATTCAGGAACTTGGCCGTCAGTACTCATTTATCGATATGACTCGTATCGGTATTACTGGATGGAGTGGTGGTGGAAGCCAGACATTGAACTGTATGTTCCGCTACCCGGATGTGTTCAGTACGGGAATCGCCATCGCATTTGTGGCTGATCAACGGCTCTATGATACTATTTATCAGGAGAGATACATGAATACTCCGCAAAACAATCCGGAAGGCTATCGGAAAGGTTCGCCAATCTCGTATGCGGCGGGGTTGAAAGGCAACTTATTGCTGATTCATGGAACAGGAGATGATAATGTTCATTATCAGAACTGTGAGATGTTGGTTAACGAGTTGGTAAAACATGGGAAACTTTTCTCACAACTTTCCTATCCGATGCGCTCTCATGGTATCTATGAAGGCGAAGGAACCACCATGCATTTGCGTAAGAGTATGGCCAATTATTGGTTGAAGAACCTTCCTGCTGGTGGGAGATAATTAAATTTTATGAAAAGAAGAACTTTTATGGGACTGGCTGCTTCATCTATGTTGGCAGCCAGTCGAAAAGGATTTGCTAAAACGGTGTTGGATTCGACTTCTGCAGCTGAAGGACTGAGCATTCGATTCCTTGGAACAGGTGCGGCGGATTGGAATGGACGAGATGATCGTGGCGAATTGCGTCGACTGTCAAGTGTTTTACTTGACCGAAAGGTTCTGATTGACTATACAGATACGGCTTTCGACATGATTCCATCTGATTGTCATCCTGAAACAATCTTCTATACCCATTCACATGGCGACCATTACCGGCCAGCGGCCGCATTAAAGTTGGGAATAAAAAAAGTTTTTTTGAGCCAGACATGGTATGATACTGCTCGGATGGACTTTCAAAAAGCGGCGAAGGAATTAAATCTCCCAATGCCGACACTTATCCCAATCTATACTGGTCAAGCAATTGAGGTGGGCGATCTGACTATTACTCCGGTTCCAGCTAATCATGCAACGAGTTTACTTATGGAACAGACGTTGATGTACCTGGTTGAGAAAGGAAAAACGCGCTTGCTTTATGCTACTGACACAGGTGGTATTCCCGCTGTTTCATCTCGTTTAATCGGCATTGACGCACATCAGAAAGGAACACCGATTACCGCATTGATTATGGAAGCGACAATGGGAATCGGTCATGAAGTAGATTTTCGCTTATATACCCATTCGAGTGTAGCGCTTGTGGAGCAGACGGTCAAAGTATTGTTGCAAACAGAGCGATATACACCACGTCCGGGCCAGTTTGTTTATCTTACACATATGGCTCGAACGTTACATGGAACTCAGAAAGAGTTGGATACCACTTTACCTTCTCCGTTAAAGGCTGCGTATGATGGGCTGGAAGTCGTGTTTTAGTTGAAACCTTTCCCCAAAAAGGTCGTTATATATTGAATAAGGGATTTGTCTTTATCGACAAATCCCTTATTCTTCTTCTTCGAAATCAAAATCAAAATCGAAACCGTCGCCATCAGGAATGAATTCCGGCGTGTTGAACTCATCCAACTTACGCCGATCCTTCTTCGTTGGTCGACCGGTTCCTCTTGCTCGGTTGACAAATCCGCTGATGCGGTTCATCTCCAGCAGTTCATATTGATCAGGAGTGGTGACATTCTCCATCATTTCAGGGACAAGCTTAGCTCCGACACGGTTCTCAATGGCTTGCAAAACTTTGAAAGAGTAGGTCACAGGCGGCTTTCGCACTTGGATGACATCGCCTGGTTTCACCGTGCGTGACGGTTTTACCGGCATTCCATTCATTGAGATGCGTCCTTTCTTACAAGCTTCAGCAGCGATAGTCCGTGTCTTGAAGATACGTGTTGCCCACATCCATTTATCTATTCTAGCCTCACTCATAGGGATTGCTCATTGATTGTTGAATTGGTTCATTGTGATATTGATGCCGGCAAGTACGAAACTCTTGATTATTTCGCAGGCCTTCTCAATTCGCTCATCCATTAACTTCAAATCGTCTTCTGTGAATTGTCCTAAAACGTAATCTACTTGACAACCGCGCGGGAAGTCATTCCCAATACCGAAACGTAGACGTGCATAGTTCTGCGTGCAGAGATTATCAGCGATATTTCTCAATCCGTTGTGCCCTGCATCACTTCCTTTCGGCTTCAAACGAAGCGTACCAAAAGGCAACGCGATATCATCCACGAGAACAAGGATATTCTCCAAAGGGATGTTCTCTTTATTCATCCAGTATCTGACTGCCAGACCACTTAGGTTCATATAGGTAGATGGTTTTAAGAGGATGAGTTGTCGTCCTCGCAAAGACATTTCTCCGACAAACCCATATCGCTTGTCGTTAAAAACACAATTGGACGCCTTTGCGAAGGCGTCCAATATGCGAAATCCTATATTGTGACGGGTTTCACTGTACTCATCGCCAATGTTACCCAGTCCAACAATCAAATATTTCATTGTAAAGGACTAATAAACTATTATTCAGCAGCCTCTGCAGCGTTAGCAATAGCGGCGCGTGTAGTCTTAACTGCACAAACAACAGCTTGTTTTGGACTTACCATTTCCAAACCTTCATAGTTTAAGTCACCTACCTTGATAGACTTACCCAAACCTAAATTTGAAATGTTGATAACCAGACGCTCTGGAATATCAGTATAGATAGCTTTAACTTTCAGCTTACGCATCTGCTGATGCAACTTACCACCGGCTTGAACGCCCGGAGCTAAACCTTCCAATACAACCGGAACTTCCATAACGATAGGGTTCTTATCGTCAATCTTCAAGAAATCGATGTGCAGGATCTGCTCCTGTACTGGGTGGAACTGAACTTCCTTCATGATTGCATTGCAAGTTTGTCCATCGATATTCAATGCAACAACGTGGATGTCAGGAGTATAAATTAATTTGCGCAGGCTAGGAGCTGTAACTTCGAAGTGAGTTGCTACTACTTCACCGTTTTCGTTCTTCTCAGTTCCGTAGATTACACAAGGAACCAAGTTTTGTTTACGCATTTCGCGTGTAGCCTTTTTGCCAATTTCTTTTCTTAATGTACCTTTTAATTCAAATGTTTTCATTTCTTTTACTTTTTAAGTGTTACTCTAAATTAAGTTATCTCTTGCTTAATTCACCATCACACAATGTGTTTAGCCACATGTAGATTTGAAAAGCGGTGCAAAATTACATTATATATTTGATTAAACAAAGAAAAAAGGTTGATAATTTCTTATCAACCTCCTGTATCTTAGAATTTAATATCTATTTTTTCGATGTTTATGTCTTCAGGATTATCTTCCTCTTCTAGTTCCGGTTTGGCTGAATGTTCAGGTTTGCTTTGTTCATTGGTCACATAATTCATTACTTCCTGTAAGCTGTGCGTGAATTTTTCAAAGTCTTCTTGGTAAAGGAAAATTTTATGTTTTTCAAAGTTGACTTGAGTGTCTTCCCCGCTGGCCATCACAACTTTTTTACTTTCTGTAATCGCTAAAAACATTTCATTCTTTCTGTTCTTCTTAACATCTAAATAATAGATTCGTTTTCCCGCTTTGACCGTTTTTGAGAAAACGATTTCTTTGTCTGCTTCTGCAGTACTCTTCTTAATTTCTTCCATAATTAAACACTTAAGTTCTAAAAACGAGTTCAAAGTTGAATATTTATTTTTAATATTCAAAAGAAAAAGTCTATAAACTTAGTTTAAAAAACGTTTTTTTCATCTTTCCTTACTTTTTAAATAAAAAAAACTGTTTGTAGTAGAAATAATCAAGGAAAATGCGTAATTTTGTACTCTCACAATATTGTTTATGTGATTATGATTAATAGAGTTCTTATACGTCTTAAAATTATCCAGATAATATATGCATATTATCAAAATGGTGGCAAGAATCTGGAAACTGCAGAGAAAGAGTTGTTCTTCAGTATCTCAAAAGCTTTTGACCTTTATAACTATTTGTTGCTTTTGATGGTTGAAGTTACAAATTATGTAGGGAATAAGATCAGCAAGGCAAAGCGTAAACTAGCTCCCACAGAAGCAGACTTAAATCCAAACATGAAGTTTATTGAAAATCGTTTTATTGCTCAGCTGGAAGTTAATGAGCAATTGCAGAACTTTAGGGAAAACCAGAAGAAGACGTGGGATAATGAACCGGAATTTATCAAAGAGCTTTCAGAACAAATTCTTCAGTCCGACATTTATAAGGGATATATGGCTTCCGAGACATCTTCTTATGCAGAAGACCGTGAGTTGTGGCGTAAACTTTATAAGAACTTTATCTTAGGCAATGTTTCTTTAGATAATGTGTTAGAAGATCAGAGCCTTTATTGGAATGGTGATAAGGAAATTGTCGATACTTTTGTGCTGAAGACCATTAAGTTCTTTGACGAGAAGGCTGGTAAAAAGCAGAAACTTCTCGCAGAATATCGTGACGAAGAGGATCGTGAGTTCGCAAGCATGCTGTTCCGTCGTGCAATTCTGAATGGAGATGAGTACCGTCGTTTGATTAGCAACGGCACAAAGAACTGGGAACTCAAGCGTATCGCTTTGATCGACACATTGATTATGCAGTTAGCGTTAACGGAAATCTTGACTTTCCCGAACATTCCGGTAAATGTATCGTTGAACGAATACGTAGATATCGCAAAAGCATACAGCACTCCTAAGAGTGGCGCCTTCATTAACGGCACATTGGATGGAATCGTGAAGCAATTGCGTGCGGAAAAGAAACTCTTGAAAGAGTAAAGACAGATTATAATAACAACTAAATACATATGATTATGAGTACATTGTTTATTGTGTTACAGGCAGCAGGTGGAGGAATGGATATGTCGTTCCTGATTATGATGTTAGCTATCTTTGCAATCATGTATTTCTTCATGATTCGCCCTCAGAACAAGAAGCAAAAAGAGATTCAAAACTTCCGTAGGAACCTGGAAGTTGGACAGGAAGTGATTACTGCCGGTGGCATTTATGGTAAAATTAGAGAGTTGAACGATAATTATGTAATACTGGAGATTGCTTCTGCAGTTCGTATTAAGATTGATCGCAATTCTATTTATGCTAATGCCGCTTCATCCAACGAACAACAGCAAATGAGTAAATAATGATATGATGTTCAATCAGACGAACATACGTTCTTATTGTACTTCTTTGATAAAAAGAATCAGAAGTTTCTTACTCAGCACATCAAGTAAGCAATTTCTGATTTTTTTGTTTTTTGTCTTTATCTCGGCTGTTTTCTGGCTTTTTCAGGTATTGAATGATAACTATGAAGGTCAGATTTCGATGAAACTGGACTTGAAAAATGTGCCCGATAACGCTGTTCTGACCTCAGAATTACCTTCTGAGATTAAGGTCCGTTTGAAGGATCGTGGAATGGTCTTGATGAATTATTGGTTAAACTCGGTTTCATCTATTCCAATTGATTTCGAAGAATATGAGGATCAAGGCAATCAGGTTACTGTATCTCAGCCAGCTATAAAGCAAAAGATAAAGAATGCACTTAATCAGTCGACGGAACTTGTCTCAGTTTACCCTGATACCTTATATTATATATATGCTACGGGAGAAGGAAAGAAAGTTCCAGTACGTCTGAAGGGAAAAGTAACGGTAGATCCCCGGTATTATGTGGCGGATATCGTATATCAGCCGGATTCAGTCATGGTCTATGCTCCTTCTGAAATCCTCGATACGATCACAGCTGCTTACACTTCGACTATGACATTCGATCAAATCAAGGATACAACCGTACAACGTGTTCCACTTCAGAAGTTGAAAGGTGCAAAGTTCGTACCCGATTATGACGATGTGATGTTATTGGCGGATGTGTACTCTGAGAAAACACTGGAGGTCCCGGTGCGTGGCATCAATTTCCCTGCAAATAAGGTGTTGCGTACTTTCCCGTCAAAGGTTAGTGTGACATTCCAAGTGGGACTCAGCCATTTCCGAACAGTTAATCCTGACGATTTCTTTATCGCTGTCTCATATGAGGAACTGATTCAAGGGAACAAGACGAAGTGTACGCCTCACTTGAAGGCTTTCCCAAAGATAATTAAACATCCAAGGGTGAGTCCTGAACAAGTCGATTTCATTATTGAGCAACAGGATCGCGTCGAAGAGGATTGATTCCGATGATTAAGATAGCTATTACAGGGGGCATTGGAAGCGGGAAGTCGTATATCTCCCATATCCTTTCCGAACGTTTTCATATCCCAATCTATAATGCGGATGATGAGGCCAAGAAACTGATGGTCTCAAGCAGTGCCATTCGGAAGGATTTGGTGGATCTTCTGGGCGAAGAGGCTTATCTCCCAGACGGTTCGTTGAACAAACCCCTATTATCAGCTTATCTTTTTGCATCCCCGGAACATATTTCAGTCATCAATGGTATCGTTCATCCACGTGTGCGACTCGATTTTTATGAATGGGCGTCCGGTCAATCGAAAGCAGGTTTCGACATTGTCGGCATCGAATCGGCCATTCTTTTCGAAGCAAAGTTCGAAGATACCGTCGATGAAGTGATTATGGTTTACGCGCCGGTTGCTTTGCGTCTGAAAAGAGCGATGAGCAGGGATGGGGCTAAAGCTTCTCAGATACGTTCACGTATGCGCCAACAATTGCCAGACTCCGTAAAGAAGAAAAAAGCAAGTTTTGTGATTTATAATGATGAACGACACGATCTTTTGGAACAAATAGATAATGTCGTAACAACGCTCTTGCAACGAAAAAGTGAAGTATAAATTTGTTCAATTCAGTCGGTCGTTGTACTTTTGTGCCGCGAATAATTATTAAAAATAAAGAATATGTTAAAGTCAATTTTATCAATATCTGGTAAACCGGGATTATATAAGTTAATTTCTTCTGCCAAGAACATGCTTATCGTTGAGGCTATGGATGAAACGAAGAAACGTATCCCGGCTTATGCTCACGAACGTATCATTTCTTTAGGTGATATAGCCATGTATACCGATGATGAAGATGTACCTCTCTATACAATCTTTGAGTCGATGAAGGCAAAGGAAAACGGTGAACCTGTTGCAATGAACCCTAAGAAAGTAAAATCGGATGAGTTGTATGCTTATTTAGGTGAGGTTCTTCCAACTTATGACCGTGACCGCGTACATCCTGATGATATCAGAAAACTTATTTCTTGGTATAACATCCTTGTTAAGAACGGTATCACCGAGTTTAAGGAGCAAGAAGAAGCAACCGAAGACAAAGTAGAGGAATAATAGAATACATTATTATAAGAACAGGGTGGAAGAAAAGCGATTCTTTCACCCTATTTTGTTGTCTGATATCGCTTATCGAGTTTCTGACCTTCGTTTGTTGTGTAATATTTTTCATTTATCGAGTATTTTTATGAAAACATCGAGTTTTTGAAGCGGAAAGTCAAGTTTCTGAAGCGAAACATCGAGTTTTTGAAAGGGTAGGTCTCGGGTTTAGAATTCTCGTTCTCGTTAACGCCTTGTAAACACTTCTCATATGGATGAAAAAAATAAAAAAGGTGAACCCATTGGGTTCACCTTCTCCTTAAAATCCACAAAAATGACTTTTAGGATATCTTGTTTTCCTATCAATTTCTGAAGGTCAGTCCATCAGAACCTGCTTCCACATAGATAGTACGTGACTTATCGACATCGCTGCTCAGCATTTTCTTTGCCAAGTCGTTAAGCAGATAGCGTTGAAGGGCACGTTTTACAGGTCGAGCTCCAAATTCCGGATCGTATCCTACACGTGCAAGGAAGTCGATTGCACTGTCGGTCAGTTGCAAATCTACAGCATTGTCCTTCAACATACGTTGGATTCCGTTTATCTGCAACTTAACGATACCCTGAATCTGTTCTCTGTTCAACGGTAAGAACATGATTGTCTCGTCGATACGGTTCAAGAACTCCGGACGAATAGTTTTCTTCAACATATTCATAACTTCATTCTTAGTCTCTTCGATAATCTGTTCCCGGTTCTGAGCGTTCATCTTCTCGAATTGAGATTGGATATACATGCTTCCCAAGTTAGAAGTCATGATAATAATTGTATTCTTGAAGTTGACCGTTCTTCCCTTGCTATCGGTCAAACGTCCGTCGTCCAATACCTGAAGAAGGATATTGAAAACGTCAGGATGTGCCTTCTCGATCTCATCGAACAAGATAACTGAATACGGCTTATGACGTACCGCTTCGGTGAGCTGACCGCCTTCTTCGTAACCGACATATCCCGGAGGCGCACCGATCAGTCTAGAAACACTGAACTTCTCTTGATATTCACTCATGTCGATACGTGTCATCATCTTTTCGTCGTCGAACAGATAGTCGGCTAATGCCTTTGCCAGTTCCGTCTTACCAACACCTGTCGTTCCCAGGAAGATAAAACTTCCTATCGGACGGTTCGGATCTTGAAGACCGGCACGACTTCTTCTGACGGCATCACTGACAGCGGCGATGGCTTCGTCCTGTCCGATGACTCTTTTATGAAGTTCCTCCTCCATGTGGAGTAGTTTCTCACGTTCGCTCTGCATCATCTTGGTGACAGGAATGCCCGTCCATCGGGAGACGACCTCCGCGATATCGTCAGCGGTCACCTCTTCCTTTACCATGGCGCTGCTTCCTTGAGTGTTCTTCAACTTCTCTTGTACCTGCTTGATGTCATTTTCCAGACTTTGCAACTTACCATATCGGATTTCAGCCACTTTCCCGTAATCACCTTCACGTTCTGCGCGGTCGGCCTCATACTTTAGCTGTTCCATCTGTTTCTTATCTTCTTGAATCTTGTTCAGAAGGTCCTTTTCTGCTTGCCACTTTGCCTTAAATGTGGTCTCCTGTTCTTGTAGTTCTGAGATCTCTTTGTTCAAGATGGCCAACTTGGCTTCGTCTTTTTCACGTTTGATAGCTTCGCGCTCGATCTCGAGTTGCTTCAATCTTCTAGTGATTTCATCCAGTTCCTCAGGCACTGAGTCGCGTTCCAAACGTAGTTTAGCGGCAGCCTCATCCATCAAGTCGATAGCCTTATCCGGTAAGTACCGTTCTGTGATATACCGATGACTAAGTTCCACGGCAGCAATAATAGCTTCGTCCTTGATTCTTACTTTATGGTGATTCTCATATCGTTCTTTCAAACCCCGAAGAATAGAAATGCTGCTTTCGGTGTCAGGCTCATCGACCATTACCGTTTGGAATCGGCGTTCCAATGCTTTGTCTTTCTCGAAATATTTTTGGTATTCGTCAAAAGTCGTCGCACCGATGCATCGTATTTCTCCTCTTGCCAAAGCCGGCTTCAAGATATTTGCGGCATCCATGGCGCCTTCACTTTTTCCTGCGCCTACCAAGGTATGTATTTCGTCGACGAACAAAACGATGTTGCCTTCCGATGCTTTCACTTCATTGATGACCGATTTCAGTCGTTCCTCAAACTCACCTTTATATTTGGCTCCGGCAATCAAGGCACCCATATCCAGGGAGAAGACTCTTTTATCTTTCAGGTTCTCAGGCACATCACCACGGATAATTCGGTGGGCTAATCCTTCTACAATCGCGGTTTTACCAGTACCCGGAGCACCCAAAAGGATAGGATTGTTCTTTGAACGGCGACTAAGAATCTGAAGAATTCGTCTGATCTCGTCGTCTCGACCGATGACAGGATCAAGCTTTCCTTCTCGTGCTTGCTCGTTCAAGTTGATGGCATACTTGCTCAATGCCTGATAATTCTCATCAGCCGACTGTGAGTTTACCTTGCTTCCTTGACGTAATTCTTGTATGGCCAAGCGTAATTCTTTCTCGGTCATACCCGCGTCTTTTAATATCTTCGAGGCAGTGCTGTTGACTGTCAGCAAAGCCAAGATCATTGATTCGACAGATACGAATTGGTCACCCAATTCGCTGGCGAATTGATTTGCTTTCTGCAGCACTTCGTTGCTTTCCCGACTCAAATAAGGTTCTCCTCCCGATACTCTCGGAAGAGATTCCAGTTGTTTGTCGAGCACGAGATTGATTTGCTGCGCATTCATGCCCAACTTTTGAAAAATGAAGTTGGTAACATTCTCGCCAACTTTCAGTACTCCCGCTAAAAGATGTACCGGTTCAATAGCCTGTTGACCGCGTCGGCTGACTTGGTTAATAGCCTCTTGAATGGCTTCCTGCGATTTAATTGTAAAGTTATCAAAATTCATATTGTTGTTTTTTTAGTTTCATTATCATTCACCGTTATCTATGCAAAGCTTGTTCCGAAGGTCAATAATGGGCTCTTTGAAGGACGTATCGGCCAAATTGACATATAAAAGGTATTTTTGTCAATAAAAATTAGAGGTTTTGTGAATAAAAAACGACTTTCTTTCAGCCTTTTTCTAAAAACATTTTGAAAAAAGTGTGTTTTTGATGTAATGAAAAGCCGATATTTGTGTCTTTCACATAGAAGATGGAACGAAAGGAATTCGAAATATTAGTAAAACGGATCAGGCCACGTGTTCTTCGGGAAGCTTTCCACTATGTGGAAGATCCGGATGAAAGTGAAGACATTACGCAAGACGTGATGTTGAAGCTCTGGTCAATGCGTGAACATTTGGAAGAGTATCGTTCTGTCGAGGCTTTAGCGGTAGTCATGGCGAAACATCTGTCATTAAATCGTCGAAGATCCTTCGGACGGTTCCTACGGGACTTGTTTCCTCAAGATTTGGAAGATGAAATGACACCGGAAAGTCGGACGATTTCGAAAGAAGAGGAGAAAAAGTTGACTCGTCTGATTGATTCGCTGCCTGATGTTCAGCAAGCTACTCTGCGAATGAAGCATATTGATGGCATGGAGGTGGAGGAAATTGCTGCTATGACGGGAGCTACAGTAAATGCGGTCAGGGTAAATCTGTCGCGTGCGAGAAAAAAGATATTGAGTTATTATATAAAATAAGGTATAAAATGATAGTAAACGAACGGAATGCAAAAGAATGGATAGATCGTTTTTTGGATGGAGCGACTACCTGTGCTGAGGAAAAAGAACTGTACCGTTTTTTTAATGAAGGAAATATACCGGAAGAATTAAAAAAATACCAACAAATGTTCCAATGGTATGCCGACGGAATGCCGGGTGATCCACGACCTCAGAAGACAAAAGTAGTGAATTTGGTACAGATCTCCATGAAGGTTGCTGCCTCAATCGTGTTGGTTTGCGGCTTGGGACTAGGCATGTATCAGATAGCTTTCCAGAAAAAATATGAATTTCTCGAAGGCAGCTACATCATTCGTGATGGAAGGAAGGTGACCGACCTGAAATCTATCTTGCCAGAACTGAGAAAGATGAATAAACTTGCTGTTCAACAAGAAATGGAAATCGAAGCCATTGATAATTTCGATGTGGATAGATACATCGATAAAATGGAATCAGACCCGGCAAACGAGAGTGATAATTTACCAATAATATAACTGATTAAAACAACTAGATATGGAAAAGAAAAAAATGTGTTTGTTTGTGGCATTGCTCTTTGCCGTTTTTAATGTAATCCCTACCATGGCTCAACAACACATTGATAAGGTGTTGGATGAACTGGAACAAAAGGGTGTGGATGTGACGACGGTAGTGAAACGAAACGATAAGAAACAAATTTATTCACAGGTGAAGAATTTTTCGTTCATCAGCAAAGATGGAAAGTTCGCCCGAGAATTAGAGGATGCGTTTAGTAAGGATGCTGAAAACGCATCTTCCGAGTCGAAATCGAAAAGCAACGGGAATATAACGTACACGCTAATCTTCAAGAGTGAAAAAAAGAAAGAGATCTATGTCCTTTCCATTGCACAGAAAGAAGGAAAGAACCCTGTTGTGAATGTTTCGGTAACATTTAGGGACAATTCTGTTGAGGGATCAACAAACAATTTATGGTTTGATGGAGATATTTTTGGAATAATGGGCGGAGATAAATTCCAGATCCAAATGGATTCGTTGAAAGAAAACATAGAACGTTGGAAAGATTCTTACATAAAACAGAAAGATAATTTGAATAAGAGTAAAAAGTTATCTATGGAAATCTGATTAGAAAAAGGTTTCAAAAAGCATAAGAACTGTCCTTGTTTAAACAAACAAGGACAGTTCTTTTTTCATCGTTTTCTTTGGTCCAGAAGACAATTTCTTTGGATGTTTTAACTAATTGAAAGTGTACGATTCGCATATAATTCATTACTTTTGTATAAACAAAAAAAAAAGGGTAATGATGAATATACAATTTGAAGAGACCGTCATCCTACTAGATGCCGCCTATGTAGATAAAATTACTGGTGATTTAATCCAATATTTCTCGAGAGTGATCAACCGCACGTTGACTACTGCCGACTTGTCGTTGTTGTTGGAGGCGCTTGCGTTGGATGCCGGCTTACGTCCTGTCGTAGATGAGGAAAAGAAACGTGAGATTCAGACCTTACTTATCTATGACGAGAAACAACCAACACTGAAATATATCGTTCCCAATGACTTGACGAAGAAGTTGAATAACGTGGCATTCGACAGTAAGTTAGGCGAATTTGTCCTGAACACTTATCATCCGTCCGGAATGACACCTCATACGGATTTCGTTCTCGATGCATTGAGGCTGGTTGCCGATGCGAAAGAGGTAAAACGATTGATCGTTGTTGCCGACGACACTTTTATCGAGAAAGAAGTACTCCCACTTTTGGATAAAGTTGACGGTAAAGAATCAGTGACTCTCTTCTCTATGAATCCATCATCCACAGATAAAGAAGCAAAATGGGAAATGTTAGGCTTCGCTATCCTTCGTGCCTTGGGAATTCGAAGCGAAGAATTATAAGAGGAATAGTCATTTTACAGGAATTTATTCGTAAATTTGTCTAATTAATAAAAGAATCGTTCGTATGAGGTTTGGTACCCGATTGATATTCTTCATTCTGTGTTGTTTGCTTGTCGTCTCGCTTGAGGCACAAGAGCAAACAATCCGTTTCGGGTCGCCCTTTGATTTCCCTCTAAAATTAAGTGCAAGCTTCGGTGAACTACGATCCGGACACCTTCATGGCGGTTTGGATATAAAGACGGAAGGTGTGGTTGGGAAGCCTATCCACTGTATTGCAGACGGTTTTATCAGTCGTGCAACCGTTTCGTACGGTGGTTTTGGACAAGCTGTCTATGTTACGCATCCTAACGGACTGATTTCTGTATACGGGCACATACAACGATTCTCTCCTAAAGTATCAAAAGCTATTGATGACTATCAATATGAACACGAACGTTTCTTGGCCGACCTTCATTTTGAGCCAGATCAGTTCCCAGTGAAGAAAGGTGATATCATCGCATGGAGTGGAAATGAAGGATATTCCTTTGGACCTCATCTGCACATGGAACTTCATAACTCAGAAACGGGAGAACGG
>CAMVLL010000049.1 GCA_947168315.1 uncultured Bacteroidota bacterium
TACATTTTTTTTAGTTTCCTCGTTTAGGGGAATTTTGTATTTTTATGAAGAAAGTGGAATCTTGTTTAATGGATGGTCACCATGGTCGCACCAAAACCATATTCACGGAACGAAGCGTCTTGATATTTGTAACTCTTGTACTTATAGTTCAACTCTTGAATGATCGCTTTGCGAAGCACTCCGTCACCTTTCCCATGAATGAACACGATACGTTGTCCTTTATGTTGTTTGTGTTCCTCCAAAGTCTTGCGGAATACGTCGAGTTGATAGTTCAGGATGTCGCCGCTACTCATTCCTGCAGTCGTTTCCAACAGTTCATTGGCATGCAAGTCGACCTCTATGATGTCATTACGAGTCTTTTGTGACTTCTGTCTTTGTGGTGCCGGTTGTTCGGAGGCTTTCTTGGGGAGCAAAGCTTCTTTGATCGCTTCAGCATTTAAGACCATCTGCTTGGATGGTGCGTCATCCTTTACAATGTCGTAGAGTAAAGCCGGATCTTCGAAGTAGATATTGTCTACAAAGGAATGTAGCTTGTAGAACTTTACTGTGTTGATACGCAATTCAACGGAAACGGCAGGCTTCAAGGTAAATCCTTTTGAATCCTTATAGGCGATAACTTGTACGGCAATATGTTCTAATTCATTGAGACTGCTGGTAGCGAATTCTTCCAAGAAGTTTTTTGTGTTCGGTTCGATGAGCCCATGGTTCCGGATCTTCCAGCTATTGCCTTCGGCCGACATATAAGTATAATAGATAAAGTAGTTACTGTCATTGACGAGATAGGCTTCGAAGTTCGTTGCCGTCATCATCCGTGAGTCCTCCGGAAGGAAAGCTAACAAAACATTCAACTTGTCGCCACCCATTCGTTCGGCTGGACGATAGGTGATAGGCCGTTCTTCTTCCTCGTGTATCTTCTGGGCTGTCGGTTTCGTACTCTTCTCAGCTGATTGATGAGGAATATTGGTCTTAGGATTCACTTGATAGTCATCGCTTCCTATCACGACCACCTCGTTGATAAGGGTTGGTATTTCAAATCCATCCTCATCTTCAACCAATACAATGTTTTTCCCCTTAAATCCAGTGACTGTTCCACCACCGACCTCACTTAAAAAGCGTACTCTGTCTCCTACTTTCATTTTACTTCCTTTCTTATTTTCAGCAAATATCGCTATTTTTGTGCATTCAACGAAATAATTTATCATGGAAGATACCAAACATATCAAAATAAGCGACTTCAATTATCCTTTACCTGACGAACGTATTGCGAAGTTTCCACTCTCAGAACGCGATCATTCCAAACTCTTGGTTTATCGTCATGGGGCGGTGAGTGAAGATATCTTTACATCTTTGCCGAATTATCTTGAAAAAGGGGAGATGATGGTGTTCAATAATACAAAAGTAATTCAGGCCCGTCTGCATTTTCAAAAAGAAACTGGAGCCCTGATTGAGGTTTTCTGTTTGGAACCGGCTGCTCCGAACGACTATGCCTTGAACTTCCAACAAACAGAACGATGCAGCTGGCTTTGCATGATCGGTAATCTGAAGAAATGGAAGGAAGGAACACTTCGCAGAACCGTAGAGGTAAAAGGGCGAGAAGTCGTTTTTACAGCAACTCGTAAGGAAGCATACGGCACAAGTCATTGGATCGACTTCGATTGGAATGATGCTGAGTTGACTTTTGCCGACTTACTCGAAGCTGTTGGTGAACTACCTATTCCTCCTTATCTGAATCGTAAGTCGGAGGAGAGTGATAAACGGACTTATCAGACGGTGTATTCGAAGATTAAAGGTTCAGTGGCGGCTCCGACTGCAGGTTTACACTTTACGGAAAGAGTGTTGAAGGCATTGGATGAGAAAGGAATAGACCGTGAGGAACTGACACTTCATGTGGGTGCAGGTACGTTCAAACCGGTAAAAAGCACGGAGATAGAAGGTCACGAGATGCATACGGAATATGTTTCTGTGAAACGAAGCACCTTTGTAAAACTGCTAGCTCATCAATGTAAAACAATTGCGGTAGGAACGACCTCAGTACGTACTCTCGAAAGCCTTTATTATTTGGCAGAAATCGTTCGCAAGAATCCTAATGCAGAGCAAAATGATTTACATGTCTCACAATGGACTCCTTACGAAGGAAATCATGAGATGACGACAGAAGAGGCTATCCGCACATTATTGGATTATATGGATAGACACGGTTTGGAAACACTTCATGCCAGTACGCAGATTATCATTGCTCCGGGATACGAGTATCGGATTGTCAAGAAAATGGTTACCAACTTCCACCAACCACAGAGTACGTTACTGCTGTTGGTTTCAGCCTTTGTTCATGGCGATTGGAAAACAATTTACGATTATGCTTTGGCTCACGATTTTCGTTTCCTCAGCTACGGAGATAGCTCATTATTGATACCATAATTTATAACCTCATGAAGAAACTTTTATTACCGATACTTGGCCTTTTGATAATGGCTGGGGCACAGGCACAGTTGTTATTTCCTCCTGCATTTGGAGGTGATACCATAACTAACCGTAAGGATAAGATGACCAGAGCGTATATCACTCCGTTGAAAGTGGTATGGTCTCAGCATGTGAAGGATGCTGACTTACTTTTGAAACCGAACACAGGACAATCGGATCTTTTTGGCTCAGGAATGTGCCAGATGGAGAGTGCAAAAGGTAATAAAGCCTGCCTGATTCTTGATTTTGGAAGAGAATTGCATGGTGGATTAAAGTTGGTTATCAGTAGTTGTACTCCGTTGAAGACGCCTACATTCCGCATCCGCTTCGGTGAGTCTTTGTCAGAGACATGCAGTGAGTTGAACACAGGGAAGTCGATTGCTGAGACAGGCAGTGTGGCGGATGTCGATTTGCAGAACAATACTGCAACCAATGACCATGCCATCCGCGATATGGTGATGACCGTACCGTTCTATGGACAAATAGAGTTAGGAAGTTCCGGCTTCCGCTTCGTTCGCCTTGATCTGTTAGACGAGGATATGGTGGTGAATCTGAAGGAGGCTACGGCTGTTTTCCGTTATCGGAACATTCCGTACTTAGGTTCATTCACATGCTCGGACGAACGTCTGAACAAAATCTGGATGACTGGGGCTTATACTGTCCATTTGAACATGCAGGAGTATATTTGGGATGGAATAAAACGTGACCGTTTGGTATGGTTGGGCGATATGCATCCTGAAACGAGTACGATCAGTAAGGTTTTTGGTGATGAGGAGAGTTTCTATGCCAGTATAGACTTGGCTTGTCAGCAGTGGCCTTTGCCGCAATGGCTGAACGGCATGAGTGCTTACTCGATGTGGTATCTGATTATCCAGTACGATTGGTATCAACACTATGGTAATCTGGATTTCATCAAGAAACACGGTGATTATATTAAAGGTTTAATTGATTTGATTGACACCAAGATTGCGGAAGACGGTACGGAAACCTTATCGCCAAGTCGTTTTCTTGATTGGCCTTCGAGTCCGAATCAAAAAGGAGTGGAGGCTGGTTACCGTGCTTTACTCTGTTGGGCGTTGCAGGATGGCAAACAACTCTGTCAACTGTTGGGTGATGAGGCTCGTGCTACGAAATGTGTGCAGATGGAACAACGGTTACGTAAAAAAATCCTTCCTCCAAACGACTTGAAACAGGCTGCTGCTCTCATGTCTATTGCAGGATTGATGGAGCCTGAGAAGGCTGCACAGGACTATCTCTTGGTTGGTGGACCGAAAGGTTTCTCTACATTTTACGGATATTATATGTTGGAGGCATTGGCAAAAGCTGGTCATTACGAAGAAGCCATGGATATTATCTCCCAATATTGGGGAGGTATGCTCGATCTAGGTGCTACATCGTTTTGGGAGGACTTTGATCTGGAATGGACAAAGAATGTAGGACGGATTGATGAATTTGTTCCGAAAGGGAAAAATGATATTCATGGAGACTTCGGTGCTTATTGTTATCCTGGCTTTCGTCATAGTTTATGCCACGGGTGGGCGAGTGGTCCAACTGCTTGGATGAGTCAACATGTCTTAGGCGTAGAGATTTTGGAACCTGGATGCAAGACTATCCGCATCAATCCACATCTTGGTAAACTACAATGGGTGGAAGGAACGTATCCGACACCGAAGGGAATCATTCAGATTCGTCATGAAAAACGTCCTGATGGCTCGGTTCATAGTACCATTAATGCACCGAAAGGTATCAAGATTCTGAAGTAACGTTTCTTTTCTCAACGAAGTAAACGTAAATCTTTCAAAACGAACTTAGAACTGGAAGTAGATAAATGGTTGCACATCGGCACTCTTTATCTGAATAATCAGATAAATGAGGATGATAAATAGGAAAGCTTTTCCTATTATCGGCATTTTGATAGCGACTTTTGTACATTTCTCTTGCCATGCATCGGGTGCCCAATGCATCAAATAACCGATGGCCATAAGCAGGAACACACTTCTGTAACCACTAATTAATTGTGGGAAGATGCTCGCGTGGAAATTCGTGAAGATTTGATTCAGCATTGTTAGGGATCCCTCAAAGGTAGAGTTCCGGAAGAATACCCAACAGAGAGCAGCAAAATGGAAAGTCAGGATGATAGCCGCCGTCTTCTTCCATCCATGTGAACGGGCAGTTTTCGGTTTGTGACGCAAGTCGCGCCATCCTTTATGAAATGCCAAGGCTAATCCATGTAAGCCACCCCATGCAATAAAGTTATATGATGCACCATGCCAAAGACCTCCTAAGAGCATTGTAATGAGTAGATTGATATAAGTACGTATCTTCCCTTTTCTATTTCCTCCTAAAGAGATGTAGAGATAGTCCCTTAGCCATGACGACAAAGAGATATGCCAACGATGCCAGAACTCGGTTACACTTTCCGACTTGTACGGTGAACGGAAATTGAGAGGGAATCGGAATCCGAGCAACAAAGCGATACCGATCGCCATATCACTATATCCGGAGAAATCGCAGTAAATCTGAAGGGTGTAGCCGTAAATGCCGAACAAATTCTCAATACCGGAGTAAAGGGCTGGGTTGTCGAAGATACGTTCCACAAAATTCACGCTGATATAATCAGAGATAACAGCCTTCTTAAACAATCCGCTGAGAATGAAAAACACGCCTTCTCCAAACATCTCTCGAGTTACCAACAACGGTTTATGGATTTGTGGAATGAAGTCGCGGGCTCGAACAATAGGTCCGGCAACTAACTGAGGGAAGAATGATACGTAAAAGGCATAGTCTAACAATCGATCCAAGGGTTGCAACTGTCGACGATAGACGTCAATGGTATAGCTTAGCGATTGGAATGTGAAGAACGAGATACCAACCGGTAGGAAAATATCCAAAGAGTGGAAGGTTCCTCCCCATAACGGAGCAAGCATCTCGTAGAAGAAATTCGTATATTTAAAGTAGCAGAGCAGTCCGAGATTAACACAAAGACTTGCAGTGACGAGCAGTTTACGCTTCCATTCTGTTGTGGTAATGCTCATCTGCCGTGCCAGGAAGAAATCATTGACGGTCACAATTCCCAACAAAAAGAAGTAGAACCCACTGCTTTTGTAATAAAAATAATAGGAAAAGGCGGTGACAAAGATGATTCGTGCAGTATCCCGTTTACGCAAAAGAGCATAGACGAGCATAAAGCCAAGGAATAACCACATGAACATTCCACTGCTGAAGATCATGGGGGCCTTAGCGTTATAGGTCAACAGTTCACCGAGTTTATTCCATTCTAGATTCCACATAGCGGTTATAAGCTTTGATAATTGCTTGATACAACAAAGTTCCTTGCAGTTGATATCCTTCAGGAACATAATGGATACCATCCCGTCGAATCAAATTATTCTTGTTCCAATTGATGAGGGCATATTGTCGTCCTCCCATAATATTATATAAATCCCATGAGGCCAGTCCTTCTTTCTGTGCATAATCGGTGATAGTCTTTGCTGCTGTGGCCGTTGATGGATTGGGGTAACGGATTCGTCTTCTTCCTTTATAGGCTCCAGGAGGTGTAGTCAACAGGAACGTGACATCGTGACATGCTTGTCGAAGATGAGTTACCAACTGATTGATTTGTATCGCATGTGATCCTGCATCGTATCGTCCATGTGCCTCATTCGTTCCAAAGGAAAGAATGATTAAATCAGGATGCAGCTTGACAATTTCTTGGATATGTTCGTCAGTGTTGAATGAGGCGGCAGTAGCCCCATTGATCCCAAAGATATGGAACACCAATCCTGGTTTGCCTGTCTCGGTAGCAAAACCAGAAGTGCGGTAGGTAATGGTATCATTGCCGACAGCCTCGTTGCCGAAATCCTTTTCTAAAAGCAGTCGGGTAGTGTAGGTGAACACATGACCACGTACATGTGAGTCACCAATACTGACGATACGTACAGGCTCCACCCTCATTTGCAGTTTGTCGAAAAAAGGGAACAGGCTGTATTGTGGGTCATCTATCTTGTTCTCCTTGGTTCCACGGTAGTCGGATAGAATACTATCATCGACCGGAATGATACGAAGTGGGTATTTCTCGCTGAGGTTTTCTTCTGGAAATGACAACGGTGCTTGTGGGGCAGAGGATGATGGAAGTGGGTCCTGAGCAAAAATAGGCATGACGAACATCAGGAACAGAAGTCCTGTTCCCCATATACGTTGATGATATGTCCGTTTATTCAGCCTCATACGCTTTACGTCTATCGTATTGTTCCTTACCGTATTTAATTGTTTCAAAGAGGATGCTTGCCAAATGCTTTCCACCTTTGAAATTGATGTGTGTGTAATCAAGGTTTGCCATGTGTTTGTCCACCATTTCAACGATGCTGCCTTCGCCTCCCATAGCTTCGTAAAGATTCCAAAACGCGATATTGTTCTCTGCTGCGATAGCCTGTTGAAAACGAATGAGGTTTAGCACACCTGGCATGGTATGTAATTCGCCATCCGAACTGCGATGGTATTCACGGTCACCGACTCCGATTATGAGAATACTTACATCTGGGAAAGCATTTTTCAGATGGTCGATGACCTTATTCATTTCTTCTTGATAATTTGTGTATTCCTTCTGAAATGTTTTTGCTACATTCAGTCCGTATTGCAGTACTAACAAGTCGTATGGCCGTTCACGATGTGTCTCTTGCAGCATAGCCAGTGGAATCCCAGTAAGGTTGACGCCACTGCTACCACGATTAGCGAAGTTGTCAAGACAAATACCTCGACGACTTTCCATAGCCACTCCATAAAAAATGGCAGAGTCACAGTCAGCAACGGTCCATTGAACTCTTCCTATCGTATCAGTGACAGATATTTTTTGCAGTTGTCCCTCACCTTTCAGCGAATAAGACTGTCGTTTCTTTCCGTTTATGGAAGAAGTGAGTCGTAGATCGCCGAAATTGCGGAAATAAATAGTAGAAACCTCGCATGTGTCAAGATATGGAGCATATTTCTTTTCTCCTTTCAGTAGAACGTATGCTCCTGGGTCAGGAAAGAAATAATTACCTGCAATATCTTGATATTTTCTTTGGAAGCCGATGGTATCTATCTTGAAGTGGCTTTCCCAACCATTGAAAGCATAGTGTATGGTTGGTCTGAATCCTGTCATGGTATAAGTGATGGGGACATATCCAACGCCACTGCCTCCAAATTCGCTTTGAAGCATGCTACGAAGGTCGCCAGTGAGGATATCAGCCTCGATGAACGAATCACCGAAATAGGCGATACGAACAGGACGATCCATTTCTTCAATCTTTCCTAACGCATCATAGAAATGATCCATCCCGAAAAGTCGGGTAGAGTCGGAGTAATCTTCAATACAAGTCAAGCCCGTCTTGCAGGTATCAACAAACAAAGGCTTTACCTTGGGCAGTAAAAGGGAATCTATTTCTAAAGAATCATCAATAACTTTGGTCCGCAAGTCGGCGAGTATGTCGACGCGTCGCATGGAATGTCCGAACAGGTTGATCTGTGGGAGAAAGGACATCCCCAACAGAACAACTATTACGGTAAGCAATAGGATAAACGTGGACCAAAGGTAATTCTTCATTCTTTTTTATTCAGTTTAGAGACCAAGAATCTTCCTGTGTACGACTGCGGACAGGCTGCCACTTGCTCCGGTGTTCCACAAACCACTAATTCGCCACCTTTCTCTCCACCTTCAGGACCAAGGTCGATGATATAGTCTGCACATTTGATGACATCCAAATTATGCTCAATGATGATGACGGTATGCCCTCGTTTAATCAAAGAGTCGAATGCTTCCAGCAATTTCTTGATGTCATGGAAGTGAAGTCCGGTTGTCGGCTCATCAAAGATAAAGATAGTCGGTCGTGTCTTCTCAAGGCTAAGGTAATATGCCAACTTCACACGCTGGTTCTCACCACCCGAAAGAGTAGAAGAGGATTGTCCCAACTTCACATAACCCAATCCGACATATTGCAAAGGCTTTAATTGTTTGACAATCTTATCCTGACGGTATTCACTAAAGAATTCGATGGCTTGGTTGACCGTCATATCGAGGATGTCGTAGATATTCTTGTCGTGGAATTTCACCTCAAGGATATCTTTCTTGAAACGTTTACCGTGACATGACTCACATTCCAGTACCAAGTCGGCCATGAACTGCATCTCTACAGTCACGGTCCCTTCACCTTTACACTCTTCACAGCGACCTCCTTCGGTGTTGAACGAGAAGAAAGCGGGAGTATATCCCATCTGTTTAGACAATGGTTGGTCGGCATACAGTTTACGGATATCATCGTATGCCTTGATATAGGTAACAGGGTTGCTGCGAGTCGACTTCCCAATCGGGTTTTGGTCGACGAACTCAATATCTTTCACCATGGAAAGGTCACCTTCCAGAGACAAAAACTCTCCTGGGCGTTCACTTGCCTCGCTGTATTCACGCTTCAAGGCTTGGTAAAAGATGTCTCGTACCAACGTACTCTTTCCCGAACCGCTGACACCGGTAACCACCGTCATCACATTGAGTGGGAATTTCACGTCAATGCCTTTCAAATTGTTCTCGCGTGCACCTTTCACCTCTATATAATTGTTCCAAGGTCGATGTGATAGCGGTAAATCTATTTGTTCTTCGTTCAAAAGATAACGGACCGTATAACTACCGCTGTTCGGTTGCAGGTCGTTCATGTCACCTTCGTAAACGATTTCTCCACCCAAACGTCCAGCCTTCGGACCAATGTCGATGATATAGTCGGCAGCACGAATAATTTCCTCATCATGTTCGACCACCACCACCGTATTCCCAAGATCCCGCAGTTCCTTGAGCACTTTAATCAGTTGATCTGTATCACGGCTATGAAGTCCGATGCTTGGTTCGTCCAAGATATAAAGTGACCCCACCAAACTACTACCTAAAGAGGTGGCCAGATTGATGCGTTGACTCTCTCCACCAGAGAGTGTATTACTCAGTCGATTAAGGGTAAGATAGCCCAATCCAACTTCCAACATGAATTGCAGACGATTATGAATCTCTGTCAGCAAACGTTTTGCCACACTTGCATCGTGTTCGTCCAGTTTCAGGTTATCGAAGAAAGACTTAAGAGTGGTAATTGGCATATCTACCAGTTCAGAAATCGATTTACCTCCAACTTTTACATAGTTTGCCTCTTTCTTAAGACGAGCACCATGGCAAGTAGGACATGTCGTTTTACCTCTATAGCGTGCCAGCATTACCCGATACTGAATTTTATACTGGTTTTCAGTGAGCATTTGGAAGAAAGAATCGATGCAAGCCTTGTCACGTGGTCCATGCCAGAGATAATCTTTCTGTTCTTGAGTCAGTTCGTAATAAGGAGTAAAGATGGGGAAGTCGTGTGCGGGAGCCTCACGAATGAACTCTTTCAGCCATTCATTCATCTTTTCTCCTCGCCAGCAGTAAACGGCTCCATCGTATACGCTCAATGCACGGTTAGGGATGACGAGGTGTTCATCAATACCGATAATCTTGCCGAATCCTTCACAAGTAGGACAGGCACCGATGGGCGAGTTGAAAGAAAACATCTGGTCGTTTGGCTCTTGGAATGTGATGCCGTCGGCCTCAAACTTCGTGCTGAAGGTAAATAATTGTGTTCCGCCATCTTCCATATATGCACGGAGCAGACAAGTTCCATCACCTTCGTACATGGCGGTCTCGGCAGAATCAGTCAGTCGGCTGATAGTATCTTTGCTATCGTCGGCTGTTAGTCGGTCAATAAGCAAGTAAATGCGTTGTTTTTCCTTCTCGTCAGTCGTTTCACCTTTGCTCAATTCTTGCAAGTAGTCCTCAATGCGGATAATCTCACGGTTTTTCTCGATTCGGGTAAAACCTTGTTTCATATCCATATCGAGTTGTTCAATCAGTGATCTGCCTTCCTGGAGGAAGATAGGAGTGAGGACGGTAAAGCGAGTACCTTTTGGCAAGGAAAGCATACAGTTCACGATGTCTTCGGCACTGTGTTTCTTCACCAGTTGTCCGCTGATTGGAGAATAGGTTTTCCCAATGCGGGAGTACAGCAGACGAAGGTATTCATAGATTTCTGTCGATGTGCCGACAGTAGAACGTGGATTCCGACTGTTTACTTTCTGTTCGATAGCGATAGCGGGAGGGATTCCTTTGATGAAGTCACACTCAGGTTTGCTCATACGTCCCAAGAACTGGCGCGCATAGCTCGAGAGGCTCTCCACATATCGGCGTTGCCCCTCTGCATAAAGTGTATCAAAGGCTAGCGAGGACTTACCTGAGCCAGACAAACCTGTGATAACAACCAACTTATTGCGCGGTATTTGCAGGTTGATGTTTTTCAGATTGTTTACCCTTGCCCCCTTGATGGATATATAGTTACTTTCAGACATTCTGATTAAATTTAATGAATCGTGCAAAGTTACAAATTTAGGTGATAGAAAAGAAATAAGTGAATGATTAATCTTCGTTTATGGTTAGGAATAATTCTTTAACTTTCACTGAAGTTCCAAAAGTATTGATTATCTTTGCTCGTGAAAATGCTGCATAAATAAATTAACAAGGTAAAAATGAAATTGAAAACACTTCTTTTAGGACTAATGATGGGATTGCTTCCTTTCATTTGTTCGGCACAAATTGAGGTACCTAAGAGAGAATTCCGCGGAGCATGGATCGCAACAGTAAATGGACAGTTCCAAGGAATGTCGACAGAGGCCATGCAAAAAGGATTGATTAGTCGACTGGACCAGTTGCAGAAAGCAGGCATCAACGCTATTATCTTCCAGGTACGTCCGGAATCCGATGCTTTTTATCAATCATCAATCGAGCCGTGGAGTCGGTTTTTCACTGGAGTTCAAGGCAAGGCTCCGTCTCCTTTCTGGGATCCGATGGAATTTATGGTGAGAGAGTGCCACAAAAGAGGTATGGAGTTTCATGCGTGGATTAATCCGTATCGGGCAAAGACGAAGACCACCGCTGCTTTGTCACCTATGCATCCTTATACCCAACATCCAGAACGCTTTATCAGCTATGGCGGACAATTATATTATGATCCAGGTCAGCCGGAAAATCGGAAATATATCTGCAGAATCGTAAAAGATATCGTCAGCCGTTATGATGTGGATGCTATTCACATGGATGATTATTTCTATCCTTATCCTGTGGCAGGAGAGGAGTTCAAGGACCATGTCAGTTTCGCACGTTACGGAAGAGGATTTGCGAATATCGGTGATTGGCGTCGCAATAACGTCAACCAATTGATTAAGGAAATCCATCAGACGGTTCGTGAGACCAAGCCTTGGGTGAAGTTCGGTGTGTCTCCTTTCGGTATTTACCGCAACAAGAAGAGTGATCCAAATGGAAGTAATACAAATGGTCTGCAGTGTTACGATGATTTATATGCCGATGTGCTGCTTTGGGTTAATGAAGGTTGGGTAGACTACAATATCCCTCAGATTTATTGGGAGATTGGTCATAAGGCTGCCGACTATACGACGTTGATTAATTGGTGGAATCAGTACGCTTTCAACCGTCCGCTTTATATCGGGCAAGATGTAATGCGAACAGTGAAGGCTGCCGACTTGAATAATCCGAACGAACATCAGATGCGGACGAAGATGCATCAGCAACGAATCCTACCAAATGTGGATGGAAGCTGCCAATGGTACACAGAGGCTGTCTTGGAAAATCCAGGCAACTACCGTACAATGTTGGAAGTCAACTATCATCGTTTCCCCGCAATTCCGCCGACATCTCCGTTTATCGACAATAAAGCTCCTAAGAAAGTTAAGAGTCTGAAGCCGGTATGGACATCCGATGGTTATATGTTGTTCTGGAAAGCGCCTAAAGGCAAGCATGAGATGGATAAAGCTGTGCAATATGTGGTATATCAGTTTGCGATGGAAGATCCATTGAACCTTGAGAACCCGTCAAAGATTATGGCCGTTACGAATAATACGTATTACAAACTGCCTTATGAACAGGGTAATAAGCGATATATCTATGTGGTAACAGCTCTCGATCGTCTTCATAACGAGTCGAAAGCCGTAAAGAAAAAGGTGAAATTATAATACGATATGGGCAAAATAAAAGAGGCATCTGAGGATGCCTCTTTTATTTTTCGTTTATCCCTTAATGAATGTATCCATTTCGGATACATCTTCTTCTCAAAATCGTCCAGTATTCTTTCATGGCTTTGTGTTGAGCTACGATGTCTTCTCGTTCTTCATCGCCGAGACTGTCCATATACTCTTTGTTAGCTATTGCCTCTTCCATTTTGAACACTCTGTTTTTCACTTCATGATATTCCTGAATCATATCGTGCTGGAACTTATTCCCTTTTACAGATTTAAAGATATTCCACATAATCGATACATTTTAATTGGTTTATACGCAAATATAAAACCAATATTTATATTTTCCAAATTTTTACGCAAAACATAAAATATTTTGGATAAAAATAAAAAAAGGAATATGATAACGATAGGAAGAACATTTGAGAAAATGCATTATCTTTGCTAGTAGATAAAATAATATCATTATGAGAATCAAACTGATATTGCCGTGTTTGGCACTGATGATGATGATATCGTCATGTATGCCTTCGTTTAGAGTACAAGAAATGAAGTGTGAGGGCTTGAGCGAGCCTCTGGGTATCGATTCTGCAAACCCTCATTTCAGTTGGAAGATCAGTTCTTCAAAGCCAATGGAGCAGGTTGCCTACGAGTTGCAGGTGGCTTCCTCGGAATCGCTCTTGAAAGAGGGGAAGGCCGACTTATGGTCGACGGGTAGAGTTATGTCTAATGACCAGGTGATGGTGCCATATAAAGGAAAGGCACTCTCAAGTCGTCAGCAGTGTTGGTGGAGAGTAAGAATATGGAAGTCGGAGAAACAAGTTTCGGAATGGAGTGAACCGCAACGCTTCGGTATAAGTATCGTAGGTGATGATCATCTTCAAGGAGATTATATCGGAGCAGTGCCAGGAGATGGACGGTCACCGTTATTGCGGAAATCGTTTACCGTTGAAAAGAACCTGGATGAGGCTTTGCTTTATGTCAATTCCTTGGGATATCACGAGGCTTATATCAATGGTGCCAAGGTATCGGATGCTGTTCTTCAACCTGCAGTCTCTCAATTGGATAAAAGATCATTGATCGTTGTATATGATGTAACGAATTTTTTGAAAGAAGGGACAAACGAAATCGTCTTGTGGACCAGTTCTGGATGGTACAAACCGAAGACATTCGGAGCCGTTTATGATGGCCCGCTTGTAAAGGCTGAGTTGGATGCTGTCACAGCTGATGGAATGAAATCCATTGTCTGCACCGATTCATCGTGGAAAGGTACTTGGAGCGGTTATTCTGACTACGGGACGTGGCTGGATTGGCATTTTGGCGGTGAGAAAATTGATGCACGTATTGTCCCGTCGAATCTGGATGGAGCTACTCTCGACAAAATGGAATGGGTAGCGGTAGATGTGGTCAATGTCGAAGGAGTCGTTGCTACCCAACAGATGTGTGAACCTTGTGTGGTACAGGAAACTTTACAGCCTGTCAGCATAAAACCGTATGGTGAGAATGGAGGATGGCTCATTGATTTTGGCAGAGTGGTTAATGGTTTGTTGGATATCACATTGCCAAGTCTTCCTGAAGGGCATCAGTCGACAGCCTCATTCTGCGATAACTTGGAGAAAGACGGTACCGTGAAATCGGTCAGTTGGAATTATTATACCTCGTCGGGGGCTGCGGAAGGGGATCGCTTCGCAAATAGATTCAATCATCACGTATTCCGTTACGTGCTTCTTGACAGCATTTCGGAAGCTCCTCAACTCGAGAATATCAAGGCTATGAGGATGCGTACGGATTATCAGAAGTCATCTTCCTTTGATTCTTCCGACGAAGAACTGAATAAGATTCATGACATGATCCATTATACGATGGAGAATTTGGCTTTTGATGGCTACATGGTCGATTGTGCCAATATAGAACGTCTTGGTTATGGCGGTGATGGCAATGCTTCAACCCTTTCTCTGCAAATCATGTACGATGTGTCTCCGTTATATGCCAACTGGTTACAAGCCTGGAACGACGTGATTCATGAGGATGGCGGACTTCCTCACACAGCTCCTTGTCCACAAAAGGCTGGTGGCGGACCGTATTGGTGTGGTTTTATCGTTCAAGCTCCGTGGCGAACATACATGAGTTATGGAGATGCCCGCCTGTTAGAGAGATGTTATCCGACGATGAAGCATTGGCTCGACTATGTGGACGCATACAGTGTGGACGGCCTTCTAAAACAGTGGCCGACTACTGAATACCGACACTGGTATTTGGGTGATTGGGCTGCTCCTTTTGGGGTAGATGTGACCAATCCAGAGTCCATCGATTTGGTAAACAACTGTTCTCTGATACAGGTTTATACCGATTTGGAGAAGATTGCTGAGATCTTAGGACAGCCTGATGACCAAAAAGAATTCAAGGCTCGACGGGAGGCTTTGGCACAACGTATTAATGAGACACTTTTCCATTCAGAAGAAAGTATTTATGGTAGCGGCTCACAAATAGATATGGTTTATCCGATGTTGGTTGGGATTGTTCCGGAGGCCCAATTGAAGTCGGTGCGTGATAAACTGATGGAACGTACGGCGACATTGTACGAAGGACATCTGAAAACCGGACTTGTGGGTGTACCAGTCATCACGGAGTGGGCAACACTGGCAAAAGAATGTGATTGGATGTATGGTATGTTGAAACAACACGGTTATCCAGGATATTTGTACATGCTTGACAACGGAGCCACAGGTACATGGGAGCATTGGAACGCTAGCCGCAGTCGTTTACACAACTGTTTCAACGGCATCGGCAGTTGGTTCTATCAGGCTTTGGGTGGAATCATACCTGATGCCCCGGGATATCGACATATATTATTAGATCCTCAGATGCCTGAGGGACTGGAAAGCGTCAGTGTAACCAAAGAAACGCCATACGGTACTATTGTTGTTCGACGTGAAGGCAAGAACCTACATTTCGAATTGCCGGTAGGTGTAACTGCTAACTTGAGAGGAGAGGAGTATTCCTGCGGTAGTTATGATGTAGTGCTGTAAGAATAGTAGAAGCAAAATTAAAAGGGTCAAAACTTTATCGAGTTTTTGACCCTTTTTTATTGGAATATTTTTTTCAATTACCGAGTTTTTACCCCTCATTTGTCGAGTTTTTGTAGCCAAACATCAAGTTTTTGAAACCAAATGTCGAGTTTTTGAAAGGGGGGTATTTATATTTGTTGTTTTGAATGATGTCTTTGTAAGTTAGATTATGGAACATTTTTAGCCTTCTCAATCAAAGGTTTGATTTCTCGTTCAAAGATTCCACGTTCAACGATTCGATAGTGAGGGTGGTAAGCCTCACGGAATTCGGGCGAATGACTGATAGCATATTTGTCAATGGAAAGAATGCTGTCAATGAATTGACGGTCCTCTTGGTAGTTGGGAAGGTTAAGTTCCATTTTATCAATCGTATCAACCATTTTGTGCCATTGATCGCGCCATGTTTCAACGGTAGGTCGTTCCTTACTGTTGGCACTGCGAATAAAAGCATCAAGCAACAAATCATCGGAGATAAGGTTTTCTTTTATAGCCCTAATGCTGACACGTACATAGTTGCCGTTTGTTCCACATGGCTCATAATATCCCGGCATTAGATCGTCTAATGTGGTAGTATTCAGTTCCTCATCCAGATAAGCTTTTACCATATTTTTGTCTGTCACAAGGTGTTCTGCTCCCATATAATCCTGAAAGCATGACTTGTATATGTCAAGAAGCCGTAACTGCGGATAACTATCCATTTGATGTTTGACGAATCCCTCAATGCTTTGTGCTGGGGTCACATTATAAACCGCTATGCTTCGCATCTTTGGCTTAGCTACTGCTTCGGTAACGGTGAAGCGTAGGGCTGTAGCGGTGACATCTTCAAACTGGTCAATGCGTTTGTGGCCTATCGTCTGACCGTTTACGATTGTTTGCCATTTGCCATTTACTTCGGCTTCAATGGTATAAGCAGCGATGCGTTGTCCTTCTCTTAAATCCTCCATCGAAACGACATGGTTTATCGTAGTTGGTGCATCAAATTTAATGATCTGTTTGCTGTCTGCTGCCTCAGATGTGGCGATAGGGTGGTCAAAACGTCGTTTGAGCTCTTTTCCAAATGCCTTAGCAGCCTCAATAACCTGGTCCTCTACGCGGCCTCTTCTGTCGGGAGCGAAGTTGATAATGACTGAAGAACCACGACCGACGGTCTCATAATAAGCTTTCATCGTTACTTCTAATGGCTGTGGCTGACGGTAATTATGCCACATCCAACCACCTTTTGACAGCGCATCGGTAGTAGGTGCTAATTGAGGACGGTAGAATTCACCATGTGGGTTTCCTGTGTTGGGATAGTTCCATCTATAGGTCTCACTAATGGAATACAGCGTGCTGTCAATGGTATTTAACGAGTTCCAAAGCGGATAACTTGCATACCCTTTTTCTTGTCCTACATGTTCGATATCACGCCCTAGTATCAAACATCCAGGTTGAAGTTCATGGGCGTGCTTAGTAAAATCAGCATAGAATGTTCTTAATTTACCACCCAGATGTTCTTCGCTCAAAGCATCAGAACGGCCGAAATGGTCATTCCATAAAATAACCAAATCACCATAGTTCGTCATCAGTTCAGTTAACTGCTCTTTTTCTTTGGCCCATGCCTTAGCATATAATTCCGGATCATTAAGTTTGTTGATATCACCTGTATCTCCGCCTTTGTATCCCAAATAAATCGACTCCCAATGAGAATCAATCCAAGGAGCAGTGTACAAACCAGGTTTTATACCATGTTTACGACAGGCATCCACAAACTCGCGAACGATATCTCCTTTACCATCTTTGTATGGACTGTATTGGATACTGTAGTCGGTTGTTTTGGTAGGCCATATACAGAAACCTTGTTCGTGTCGTGCCGTAAGAACCATGAATTTGGCACCCATCTCTTTGGCTGCCTCTACCCATTGGTTCACATCCAATTCCGTAGGATTAAAATCTGAGGCAGGGGTTTGTCCAGGAATGACACCTCTTTCAGCATAAGCATCAATACTGTAATGAACGAACACACCCAGTTCCAAATCCTGAAAGGCAAGTTGCTCAGGAGTTGGTTTCGCAGGAACGAATTGTTCCCCGCAAGCACAGCATAAACATATTAGACTTGTGCAGAGTAATAATAATTTTGTTTTTATCATACTAGTTGTTTTGATTAAGTTATTTTCTTTCACAAAGATAATAATAATTCTATTTTATAGGGAAAACAATGAATTGTTATAGATTATCCTTTTCGATAGGCAAAACTATTGTTGAGAAACTTATTTTATCCGTGTCAATGTAAAGGGCATTTTCTCGTCTGCTTTGCCGGTGAGGTATATTCCGTCATTACTGATTGTCAGAGTGTCTTTATCTTTG
>CAMVLL010000050.1 GCA_947168315.1 uncultured Bacteroidota bacterium
ATATTTCAGCGACTTTTTTCATACAAAAACACACGTTTTCACGCAAAACACTGATATTCAGCGGAAAAAAATTCGGAGAATGAGAGGAAAAATACGATAACTGAGGCAGGGAAAAAGGCAAAACAGATACAGAAAGTCGAAAAACTGACTAATATCTGCTTATAAAAGCCATGGATAGACCAAAGAGAGTCTATCCATAACTTCTTCTTATTATAAGCGAATATAATCTTGAAGTGTTTTCACATAATCTTCAAAAGCATCTAAACCTTTCTGGGTAATTTTGCATAGTGTGCAAGGCATCTTTCCTTTAAAAGTTTTAGTCACTTCAATATAACCAGCAGCATTCAACTTATCAATTTGGACGCTCAAATTACCAGATGTTGCGTTTGTTTGCTCCTTCAGATAACGAAAATCAACTTCAGCTGACGATACCAAGATCGACATAATAGCCAACCTCAACTCTGAATGCAATAAAGGATCTAAAGGTTTGAACATAACATCACTCTTTTGACATCTTTATTAATAAGCCTGGAACAATTAGTCCCAATATAGCTGCTCCTGTAATCACCAGCAATTGTTCTGCACCTCCTCCAAGAAACAAGGCAAAGAAGAACCCACCTATTCCGACCAAGATACCACAGAACTTAATAATAGAGTTATTCAAGATAAATCCTGTTATTGCGCTGGCCATACCAAAACATAGAACAATTATACTTGTAAGATTAATATAGACCGTTGTGGAAGCTAAACCACTTGTTGAAGATCCGATCCGAATCCAATCCGTCGGAAGGATTCCACTGGCAACGAGGCCCAAGATTAATCCTAACAATCCACAAAAAATACCCATCGTTCCCCATACATGACCGATAGTCTTACCTACGAAGTCATGAGGAACAGGTACACGCTTCTTTCGTAATACACGCTCACCGACCTCACCGATAGCCCACATGAAAAACCACAGGAAATTCCACACAGGGCCACCCTGATATTTCCATAAATACATGATGAGAATTGAGAAAACGATAACTAATCCTCCCCACCAATAGAGAGACATGCTTGAATTATGCACAATTCGTCTACGATTCTGCTCAATCGAATCCATTATAATTTGCATACTGCGCTCTGCAGCCAATTTTTCATTTACTTCCATCTTCCACACTTTAATACTTTCGACATTCTTTAATACTCACGTTTTGGGGTTCTCCCTTTTCTCCTGCAGAAAGAAAAGAAAAAACCATGTGTATTCGAATCACAATGCAAATATAAATTAGTTTATTTTATAAACCAAATTATTTTGTAAATATTTTCAAGATTAGTTGTATTTTTTTTAATAGACTGTTGAAAATAGGTTCAAATCTGCCTGAAAAAGAGAATATGGTAGATGAAAATTGTTTCTATAGGGGATTTGCATTATCTTTGCAACGCAATCAAGGAGATATCATGAGAATAGCAACATTACTTTCAGGAGGCGTTGATAGTGCCGTAGTTGTTCATCTTTTATGCGAACAAGGGTTAAAACCAGATTTGTTCTATATTAAAATAGGTATGGACAATGACGAGGACTTATCGTGTACCGCAGAAGAAGACATAGAGTTATGTATGGCGACGGCCAAGAAATATGGCCTTCATCTTGACATTATTGATCTGCAACAACAATACTGGGACAAAGTAGTGGCCTATACGATAGATAAGGTAAAAAGAGGACTAACCCCTAACCCGGATGTTATGTGCAACAAGCTCATCAAGTTCGGTTGTTTTGAAAAGGAGGTTGGTCATCTTTATGACAAGACAGCAACCGGTCATTATGCTAGCATTATCGAGAAAGATGGCAAAGTATGGTTAGGTACAGCTGTTGATCCAGTGAAAGACCAGACCGATTTCCTTGCACAGATAGATTACCTACAGGTTTCAAAGTTGATGTTTCCTTTGGGTAAGTTGATGAAACATGAGGTTAGAGAAATTGCGCAAGCTGCAAAGCTACCAAGTGCCAACCGCAAAGATAGTCAGGGAATCTGTTTCTTGGGCAAAATCAATTACAATGATTTTATCCGACGCTTCCTTGGTGAAAGAAAAGGACCGATTATCGAATTGGAGACTGGGAAGAAGATAGGTACTCATAACGGTTTCTGGTTTCACACCATTGGTCAACGTAAAGGACTTGGTTTAAGCGGAGGACCGTGGTTTGTTATCAAGAAAGACATCCACCGCAATATTATCTATGTCTCACATGGTTATGACACCGAGAAACAATATGGAACATCTTTCAACTTACGTGATTTCCATTTTATTACCGATGATTTGTGGAATGGAGAATCACCTGTTGATATCTGCTTCAAGATACGTCATACCGATTTCTTCATGAAAGGAGTTTTGACTCGCTTGGAAGACGGTCTGTTCCACATTGAAAGTGAGAAGCCTGTTCAAGGCATTGCACCTGGTCAATTTGGTGTGTTGTATGATAAAGATGCCAAGATTTGTGTCGGAAGTGGAGAGATAGCCATCACAGAATCCAACATTTTATAGTATATATAAATAAGGTGTAAAATAGTATAACAAAGAAAAAGGAGTTTCGCGATTTACGAAACTCCTTTTTTAGTGGGCGTTGACGGATTCGAACCGCCGACCCTCTGCTTGTAAGGCAGATGCTCTGAACCAGCTGAGCTAAACGCCCGATACTTTTTACAAAAGCGTTGCAAAGATAAACCTAATTATGCAATCTGCAAACTTTTCATCTATTTTTTTAATAATTATTTTCCAAGATATCTCAAAAATCGACGTAACAAGTAATTATAAAGCAGCAACAAAATTTTTCAAACAATCTTTTGTATCTTCAAAAAAAGATGTAATTTTGCACAAACAAAATAGAAATGAATTCCGAACGAAGTAAAATTGTACCAAGTATAATGCGAAATGCGTTTATCCTCAATCGAGGGTAAACGCATTTTTTCGTTTGGTAAAGATAGATATTCTAACATAAAATATACATTCATAATGAAAAGTGAATTAAGAAAAGTCCTCGTTCTGGGCTCTGGTGCTCTGAAAATTGGTCAGGCAGGTGAATTTGATTATTCAGGTTCACAGGCTCTAAAAGCGTTGCGTGAAGAAGGCATTCACTCGGTCTTGGTCAACCCAAATATTGCGACCATTCAAACGACTGAGGGTATTGCCGACAAGGTTTACTTCCTCCCGGTAACACCTTATTTTGTTGAAAGAATCATTGAGAAGGAAAGACCGGACGGATTGCTTCTCGCTTTCGGTGGTCAGACGGCATTGAACTGCGGTACGACACTCTATAAAGAAGGTGTTCTCGAGAAATATAATGTTCATGTACTTGGCACTTCGGTTGAAGCCATTATGAACACTGAAGATCGTGAACTTTTCGTCAACGAGCTGGATAAGATTCCAATGAAGACTCCGCGCAGCCATGCTGTTGAGAGCATGGAAGATGCAGAGAAAGCTGCCAGTGATTTAGGATTCCCTATCATGATCCGTTCCGCATACGCTTTAGGCGGACAAGGTAGTGGTATTTGTACCAATGAGGAAGAGTTCCGTACACTTGCTGAAAGTGCATTCACATTCTCAAATCAGATTTTGGTTGAGGAATCGTTGAAAGGATGGAAAGAGATCGAGTTTGAAGTTATCCGTGATGCCAACGACCACTGCTTTACGGTGGCCAGTATGGAGAACTTCGACCCTCTGGGCATCCACACCGGTGAGTCTATCGTGGTTGCTCCGACCTGCTCTTTGCGCGATGACCAAGTCAAAATGTTGCAAGAGTTGTCTATCAAGTGCGTCCGTCACTTGAACATCGTCGGCGAATGTAATATTCAGTTCGCATTCAATGCTGAGACCAACGATTACCGTGTCATCGAGATTAACGCTCGTTTGAGCCGTTCTTCAGCCTTGGCTTCTAAGGCTACCGGATATCCTTTGGCCTTTGTCGCTGCAAAAATCGCATTGGGTTATACCCTCGACCAGATTGGAGAAATGGGAACTCCTAATTCCGCATACGTTGCTCCACAATTGGATTATCTGATTTGTAAAATTCCACGTTGGGACTTGACAAAGTTCTCAGGTGTATCCCGTAAGATCGGATCCAGCATGAAATCTGTTGGTGAGATCATGTCCATTGGACGTTCATTTGAGGAAGTTATCCAGAAAGGCTTACGTATGATCGGACAAGGCATGCATGGTTTTGTAGGAAATGAACATACCAAGTTTGACAACCTAGATGAAGAACTTGCCAACCCAACCGACTTGCGTATCTTCGGAATCGCAGCTGCTTTGGAAGAAGGCTATACCGTAGACCGCATTTATGAACTGACTAAGATTGATCCTTGGTTCATCGAAAGATTAAAGAATATCGTTGATTATAAGAAATATCTTTCTTCATTCAACTCATTGGAAGAACTTCCAACTGAAGTCTTGAAGAAAGCAAAGGTATTGGGATTCTCTGATTTCCAAATCGCCCGTTTCGTATTGAAGACCAATGGCAATATGGAAAAGGAAAACTTGGAGGTACGTGCTCGTCGTAAAGAATTGGGCATCCTTCCTGCTGTTAAACGTATCCAGACCGTTGCTTCTGAGAACCCGGAACTGACCAACTACCTTTACATGACCTATGGAACGACCGGCTACGATGTAAATTATTACCAGAATTTACGTTCTGTTATTGTGCTTGGTTCAGGAGCCTATCGTATCGGTTCATCTGTTGAGTTTGACTGGTGTTCGGTAAATGCTACGACTACTGCTCGTAAGTTGGGTTACAAGACGATCATGATCAACTATAATCCTGAGACCGTATCTACCGATTATGATATGTGCGACCGCCTCTACTTTGATGAACTTTCCTTCGAGCGAGTTCTCGACGTCATCGACTTAGAGCAACCAAGTGGTGTTATCGTATCCGTTGGTGGTCAGATTCCAAACAACCTAGCGATGAAACTTTATCGTCAATCCGTTCCTGTTGTCGGGACCTCTCCTATTTCCATTGACCGAGCAGAGAACCGTAATAAATTCTCAGCAATGCTCGACCAGTTGGGTATCGACCAACCAGCATGGCAAGAGCTCACTAGTCTGAAAGAGATGGAAGACTTTGTCGAACGAGTTGGCTACCCTGTTTTGGTCCGCCCATCATATGTGCTCTCAGGTGCTGCCATGAACGTATGCTACAACGAAGAGCAGCTGAAGGAATATCTGGCGCTGGCCAAGGAAGTATCCAAGGAATATCCGGTAGTCGTTTCGCAGTTTATGCAAGAGACTAAGGAAATTGAGTTCGACGCTGTCGCTCAGAATGGCGAGATTGTTGAATACGCCATCTCTGAACATATCGAATTTGCCGGTGTTCACTCCGGTGATGCAACATTGGTATTCCCTGCACAGAAGATTTACTTCGCAACAACGCGTCAGATCAAGAAGATTAGCCGTCGTATTGCTAAAGAGTTAAATATTTCTGGTCCATTCAATATCCAATTCTTAGCCAAGAATAATGATGTCAAGGTTATTGAGTGTAACCTGCGTGCTTCTCGTTCATTCCCATTCGTTTCGAAAGTCTTGAAACGTAACTTCATTGAGACGGCTACCCGCATCATGTTGAATGCTCCATACGAGAAGCCAGATAAATCAGAGTTCGACATCGACTGGATTGGTATCAAGGCCTCACAATTCTCGTTTGCCCGCCTACATAATGCCGATCCTGTATTAGGAGTAGACATGTCGTCGACCGGTGAAGTGGGTTGTTTAGGTGATGACTTTGACGAAGCACTGCTGAATGCTCTGATAGCCGTAGGCTTTACTATTCCTAAAAAGAGAGTTATGTTTTCATCAGGACCTGCAAAATCAAAAGTTGATTTGCTCGAAGCTAGCAAGATGCTTGCAAAGAAAGGATATGAAATTTATGCTACATCAGGAACAGCCAAGTTCCTTAATGAGCATGATGTGCCTGCAAAGGTAGTTTACTGGCCGGATGAATCCCCTGAGGCTGAAGAGAATGTGATGAGAATGATTTCCGAGCATAAGTTCGAGCTGATCGTGAACATTCCAAAGAATCAGACGAAACGTGAGTTGACCAACGGCTATAAGATTCGTCGTGCGGCCATCGATCACAACATCCCTTTGATTACCAATTCTCGTCTGGCAAGTGCCTTTATCAATGCGTTCAGCACAATGAATGTAGATGATATTCAGATTAAGAGTTGGCAGGAATATAAATAATCGTTTTGATACATACGACCTGTTTATAATGAGTCCCGAAGGTTTACATAAACTTTCGGGACTCGTTTTTATAATAAAGATGATATATTGTGTCACAAATGTCACTAATCATTGTCAATAAAAGAAGTAAAAAATTCTTTTATTTGGCAATGTCAAAAAAAAAATATACTTTTGGATAATCTAAAAACATCACATAGACATGAAAACGCTCCAACAATTTATCCTTTGCATGCTTGTTGCCCTCATTCTCGGGCCGACAGCCTTTGCCCAAGATGATGATATTAACTATATCACCATCAATGGAGTCGTGAAAGACCGCGTCACTAGACAGGCACTCCCATATGTTAACATCTCTGTCATTAATCAAGAGACTGCTACTGTTACCAACTCGGAAGGAGAATTCACCTTAAAGATACCTCAGACAGGCTCTGAAATAGAAATACTGCTTGCTCAAATCGGTTACCATAGTTCCCGCATCAAGATCCAAGGGAACGATACTGGGAAACGTGTTATCTGGTTGAGTCCATCGAGTATGGTGCTGAAAGAAGTGATTGTCCAAGGTTATGAGCCCCGGGCTTTAGTCAGAGATGCACTTGAAAAGATTCCACAGAACTATGATCAGCAATCCCGACTACTGACAGGGTTCTACAGAGAGACAGCCAAGAAGAGACGTCATTTCATCAATCTATCTGAGGCTATCATCAGTATATACAAGACAAATTACAAAATATCTGAAGTCAGCCACGATAAGGTCGGCGTCATGAAAGGTCGCAAACTAGTGAGCACAAAAGTAAGTGATACCCTTGCCGTCAAATTGATTGGAGGACCAAATATTGCTACTCATCTTGATGTGGTGAAAAACCCAAACATCATCTTATCTATCGAAGATATGGATAATTACGAATACCACATGGATGAGATTACCAGCATCAATGGACGACTTCAATATGTTGTTAATTTCATGCCACGACGCGAATTACCATACGCACTCTATTTTGGAAAGATGTATATCGATCAAGAACGTCTCTCCTTCACACGAGTAGAGTTCTCATTGGACTTAAGCGACCGTATCAAAGCTATTCAAGCTATTCTTCGGAAGAAACCTGCAGGACTGCGTTTCCGCCCGCAAGAAGTATCACTTCTTGTAGATTATACAGAGCATGACGGAGTCTCTTACCTCAGTTATGTCCGCGATGTGATCCGTTTCAGATGCGATTGGAACAAGAAACTGTTCCACACCAGCTATACCGTCACCGCTGAGATGGTGGTCACCGATCGTAAACCTGGTCAATCAAGTGACATTGCCCGCAAAGACCGCTTCAGTGACTTTGCCGTTCTTTCCGACAATGTCTCTACTTTCTACGACGAGAATTTCTGGGGGCCGTATAACATCATTCAACCTGAGGAGGATCTGGACAAAGCTATCGAAAGGCTGAAGAAACAATATAAGCCATAAATCCATCCAAAAGTTCATTAGTTTTTCTTATCTTCGCACCCGAAACAGATTTCTGAAAGAAGAGAGACGAATCTATGATTGTTTGTATTGCAGAGAAACCTTCCGTAGCCCGCGATATTGCCGAAGTGCTGGGAGCAAGGAACCGCAAGGACGGCTATATAGAAGGGAACGGTTATCAGGTAACCTGGACGTTTGGCCATCTATGCACCCTGAAGGAACCGGATGACTACACCTCATCATGGAAGATGTGGAGTTTATCCAGTCTGCCTATGATACCACCACGCTTTGGTATCAAGCTCATTCCCGACGACGGCATTGAAAAGCAGTTCCGCATCATCGAAGGACTGATGCAGAATGCTGACGAAATCATCAACTGTGGTGATGCCGGACAGGAAGGTGAACTGATACAACGATGGGTCATGCAAAAGGCTGGAGCCACCTGTCCTGTAAAACGATTATGGATCTCCTCACTGACAGAAGAGGCTATTCGAGATGGCTTCAAACACCTTAAGGATCAGTCTGAGTTTAAGCCACTTTATGAGGCAGGACTTAGCCGAGCCATTGGCGATTGGCTTCTCGGTATGAACGCAACTCGTCTTTATACTTTGAAATACGGTCAGAACCGACAAGTCCTTTCTGTAGGACGTGTACAAACTCCTACTCTCGCCCTTATCGTCAACCGACAATATGAGATAGAACATTTCGTACCACAACAATATTGGATCCTTTCAACTATCTACCGCGATACAACGTTCAATGCTATCATCCGAAAGAGTGATGAAGAGTTGGCTCAAGAAGAAAATGACGCAAAGGAAAGTGGTAAGGAAAAGAAAGTCATTGAGAATAGGGGCATCCCTCCTATTACCGACCTAAAGGTTGGCGAGGAACTATTGGAACGCATCCGCAAAGTGCCATTCTACATTACGGAGGTAACAAAAAAACAGGGTAAGGAAGCTCCTCCGCGCCTGTTCGACTTGACTTCTCTTCAGGTCGAGTGCAACAAGAAATTCGCGTATTCGGCCGACATGACCCTGAAGCTAATTCAATCATTGTACGAAAAGAAGGTCACAACCTATCCACGCGTCGATACCACATTCCTCAGCGATGATATTTATCCTAAATGCCCGACTATATTAGAAGGTCTGAAAGGTTACGAGACATATACTGCTCCGTTAAAAGGTACCAAACTGAATAAGTCAAAGAAAGTGTTCGATAACTCCAAAGTGACCGACCACCATGCCATCATTCCTACCGGACAACCAGCCACGAACCTAACCGATATGGAACGGAATGTATATGATTTGGTAACTCGCCGATTCATTGCCGCTTTCTATCCGGATTGTCTTTTTGATACAACTACCGTTATCGGTGAGGCAGATAAGATAGAATTTAAGACATCAGGAAAAGTTATCAAGAGTCAAGGTTGGAAGGTGTTATTCCAACAGATCAATACTCAGGAGGAAAATAGTGAGGATAATCCTGAAAAGGAAGAAGAACATACGTTACCAGACTTCAAGAAAGGAGAAAACGGCCCTCACGAGCCTATGCTTAACGAGAAATGGACCCAACCACCTCGCCCATATACCGAAGCGACTTTACTCCGTGCCATGGAGACTGCCGGAAAATTTGTCGACGACGAGGAACTTCGAGATGCCATGAAAGAGAACGGTATCGGACGTCCCTCTACACGTGCCGCCATCATCGAAACACTGTTCAAACGTCATTATATCCGTAAAGAGCGCAAGAACCTTATCGCTACCCCAACGGGTATCGAACTGATTAATATCATTCATGAAGAGTTGCTCAAATCAGCCGAGCTAACAGGCCGATGGGAAAAGAAACTGCGTGAGATTGAGAAGAAGAGCTATGACGCAGCAACCTTCCTTTCAGAACTGAAACAAATGGTACAAGAGATTGTTCAAAGTGTGCTGAGCGATAATTCTAATCGTAGAGTTACCGTTATGGAGGAGACAAAGCCTCAACCAGCAGCAAAGAAGAAGTCAACGAGCAGTACCCCCAAATCCCTTCGCAAGACAACAACATCTACGGGCACCAAGACTATTCCACAAAACCTGGATGATAGTTGGATTGGGAAGGCTTGTCCTGTATGCGGAAGAGGTATCATTATCAAAGGTAATACAGCCTATGGTTGTTCCAGATGGAAAGAAGGCTGTGCGTTCCGTGCCCCCTTTAAATCATAGCAGAAAAGAAGAAACAATTGAAGGAGTGATGCCCGAACGAATACGCCATTCATTCGGATAGAGATTGTTTGCCCGATTTCCAATGTTCTTGACAAATCCGAGAGAGATTTGCCGATAAGTCATCAGTATCAGTCCTTTGGGAACAGACGGATCGAGGACAATAGCCTCTTTACGCAAATATGAAATCGCCTGGTCATACGTCAGTCCTACGAACAGGAATGAATCACGATTCAGAATGGTACTCATTGCCAAAGCATGATGTGGAAGAATATCCTTTCCCTTTACCTCTCCAACAGGAATGCCCTCATAGATTACCTTTAAGGTCTTCCCAATCATAGACAAATCGTCTTGAAGTATAGCATGTGATGCAACAACCAGATTACCATATTGCTTAAAATCAAGAGGTTTATCCGACTTCAGCCACTCTTTCACCATCTTTAGATTTTGGATTTTTTCAATAGGTTGTTTACGTTTATCCTTCCTTCGAGACTGTATGCTCTCGTCATTCTCATGTTTTCTTAACACCGCCATAAACAAGCCCTCACCTTTGATACGATGAGGAAGGAAGCGATAAACAGGGAATTTCTCACCTGATAGATTTCCTGTGATTTGCCATTCCGGATTGATTTTTACTTCCAATATATCAGCTCCCAACTCATTGGCTATCCATTCCACGTTAAGCTCATTCTCTTCAAGGTTGAATGTACAAGTGCTGTAAATCAACAATCCACCCGGTTTCAGACAAGGCCAAGCGTCAGCGAGGATACGCCGTTGGCGTTTCCAGCACACTGCCACATTTTCTTCACTCCAGTCAGCAATTGCTCCTTCATCTTTTCGGAACATTCCTTCACCACTACAGGGGACATCTGTAAGCATCACATCAAAGAAATGAGGTAATTTGGCAAAATCCGAAGGGTCATTACAAGTCACTACCGTGTCAGGATGCCCCCACTTCATCAAATTTTCAGCTAGTATTTGAACGCGGTTACGCATTACCTCGTTAGCGACGAGCAAACTACCATCTGGCAAACAGGTACGAGCCAACGTCGACTTTCCACCAGGAGCAGCACAGAGATCAAGCATACGAACAGGCTCATTCACATATTCCCGTAATACATGGGCAAGGAACATGGAAGAAGCTTCTTGAACGTAATAACAACCGGCATGGAACAGCGGATCGAAGGTAAACGAAGGACGACTCTTCAGATAATATCCTTCTTCACACCATGGAACTTGTTCAGTAGATTCATCCGACATGGTCAGATGAGTAGTCTTCTCCTTATTGATACGTACACTCGATGGACTATCCGACTCAAAAGCCTGTATCCATCTACCCCACTCGGTCTCTCCAAGCAAAGTACGCATCCTTTTTATAAAGTCGACTGGTAATTCCATATTCCGTAATTTCTTCACAAAAATACGAATTATTTCTGCTTTCCTTCCATCAAAGTAGCAGAATCATCTAAAAGCACTGGTTTTTGATTCCATTACTGAGAATGAATTGAAAAAGAACTTCTTTATATTATTGTCCAATTCAACGAAAAAGAGTAAATTTGTTTATTCAAAAAAAACAAACGATTTAATATAGATTTATGAGAACAATGCACTTATTGAAAAAGAATTTGTTGACTGCAGCATTCTTGCTGATAGCAGGTGTTGCCTTTGCTCAGCAAAACGGCTCGTACGTACCAAGTCAAGAAAACTTAAAGGCACGTGAATCATTTCAGGACATGAAGTTTGGTATCTTCCTCCACTGGGGTATCTATAGTATGACCGCACAAGGTGAATGGTACCAGAACAATGCGAACATCAGTTGTGATGAGTACAGTAAGCTTGCTTCTGGATTCTACCCTTCCAAGTTCAATGCAAAGGAATGGGTATCAGCAATCAAAGCATCAGGTGCTAAGTATATCACCATCACCTCTCGTCACCACGATGGATTCTCTATGTTTGGCACAAAACAATCCGACTTCAACATAGTGGATGCTACTCCGTTCAAGCGTGATGTATTGAAAGAGTTGGCAGAGGAATGTCACAAACAAGGAATCGTATTAAACTTCTATTATTCTCATTTGGATTGGCGTCGTCCAGACTATCCACTTGGAAATACCGGACATGGTACTGGCCGTCCTACTGACCAGCAGAATTACGATTCATATTTCAAATTCATGAACAATCAGTTGACCGAGCTTTTGACGAACTACGGTCCTATTGGAGCTATCTGGTTTGATGGTGTATGGGATCATGATGTTTCATTTGATTGGCGTTTGTCAGAGCAATACGCATTGATTCATAAGTTGCAACCAAGCTGTCTGATTGGTAACAATCACCACCGTAATCCATATCCTGGCGAGGACTTCCAGATGTATGAAAAAGATCTTCCAGGACAGAATGTTACTGGTTTCTCAAGAGGTACAGAAATTAGCAAACTGCCTTTAGAGACCTGTGACACCATGAATGGTATGTGGGGATATAAGATTCAAGATCAGAACTACAAGACTCCTGAGCAATTGATCCAATACTTGGTGAAAGCTGCCGGTATGAATGCGAACCTGCTGATGAACATGGGTCCTCAACCAAACGGTGAACTTCCAGCGATAGGCATTGAACGCTTGAAGAAAGTTGGAGAATGGTTGGGCCAATACGGCGAAACCATCTACGGTACTAGAGGAGGCGATGTTGCGCCACACGACTGGGGCGTAACGACTCGCAAGGGTAATAAATTGTATATTCACATCTTGAACATGAAAGACAAGGCTTTGTTTGTTCCCGTAACAGCCAAGGTGAAGAGTGCTGCTAAATTCATCGACAAGAAAGCACTCACTTTCAAGCAGGACAAAGAAGGTGTCTTGATTTATTTGCCGGAAGTTCCAAGTGGAGCTGACTACGTTGTTGAATTGACTTTGAAATAAGATATAAATGAAACAATATTTAGACCTGTTAAAACGCATCACAACTGAAGGCGTACGAAAGGAAGACCGTACCGGAACGGGAACCATCAGCGTCTTCGGCCATCAGATGCGTTTTAACTTGGAAGAAGGATTTCCATTACTCACCACCAAGAAACTGCATTTGAAATCCATCATTTACGAACTACTATGGTTCCTCAATGGTGACACCAACGCAAAATACTTGCAAGAACATGGGGTACGTATATGGAACGAGTGGGCTGATGAAAATGGTGATCTTGGACATATCTACGGATATCAATGGCGTTCATGGCCCGACTACAATGGAGGATTTGTTGACCAGATCAGCGAAGCGGTAAATACCATTAAGAACAACCCGGATTCACGGCGTATCATTGTCAGTGCTTGGAATGTTGCTGATTTGAAGAATATGAACTTACCGCCTTGCCACCTGCTGTTCCAATTCTATGTGGCAAACGGCAAGCTCAGCCTTCAACTCTATCAGCGCAGTGCAGACACCTTCCTAGGGGTACCTTTCAACATTGCATCCTACGCTTTACTTACAATGATGATGGCACAGGTAACTGGCTTAAAGCCAGGTGAGTTTATCCATACTACCGGAGACACCCATATTTACCTCAACCATTTAGAGCAAGTACAGTTACAGTTGACACGCACGCCTCGTCCATTGCCGACCATGAAGATCAATCCGGACGTCAAGAGTATCTTCGACTTCAAGTACGAGGATTTCCAACTGGAAAACTATGATCCATGGCCACATATAGCAGGAACAGTTTCGGTTTAATCTATAAATAAGGAAAGATGCCATACGTATCCATCATTGTAGCGATAGCACAGAACAATGCCATTGGGAAAGACAATCAACTGTTGTATTACCTACCCAATGATCTGAAGCGGTTCAAACAACTGACCACTGGCCATACCATTATTATGGGCAGAAAGACCTTCGATTCTCTCCCTAAGGGTGCACTCCCGAACCGTCGCAACATAGTATTGTCACGTAATAAACGTCTGACTTTCCCAGGAGCAGAAAGGTTCAGTTCATTACAGGAAGCCTTGGAGAATTGTAATGACGACGAGCAAGTGTTCATCATCGGAGGAGCGAGTGTCTATCGGGAAGCGTTACCTTTAGCAGATCGACTCTGCATCACTCACATAGAGGCTACGCCAGATGAGGCGGATGTATTCTTCCCAAAGATTGATTATAACGAATGGGAGGAGAAAATCAGAGAGCCTCATCCAATAGACGAACGACATACGGTTCCTTATATCTTTGTAGATTATGAACGAAAAGAGCAAAAAGAAAGGGCGGAATCTTAATTCCGTCCTTTCTTTTTATTCTTTCGTCAAATCAGGAATAGGCATTTGTCTCTTTATTGCCTCATGGAACGAGATAATTGTCTCAGAACGAGCCAAAGGCAACTTCTGTAATTGGTCATGGATAATACTCAAGAGATGATAATTGTTCTTTGCGTAAATCTTAATGAACATATCATATTGTCCTGTCGTATAATGACATTCCACAATCTCTGGTATTTTCCTCAAAGCCTCAGTTACCTGATCGAACTCTGAAGGGTCTTTTAAATAAAGGCCCATATAAGCACAGGTTTCGTATCCAATACTCTCAGGATCAAGCACAAACTCAGACCCCTTGATGATACCTAGATTAGTCAATTTCTGAATACGCTGATGAATGGCAGCTCCAGAAACGTTACATGCGCGGGCGACTTCCAAAAAAGGAATACGAGCATTATCCGCAATCAAATTCAAGATTTGCTCGTCTAAACTATCCAACTGATGATGTGCCATAACAATAAAAAATTAATCTATATGCAAATATAATTCTTTTATATCAATAAAAATTCTTTTTCAAACAAATATTAGATAAATGTCCCAAAAATCGAAAGAATAGAATAACTTTGTATATCATCAAAATATTAATCTCATGAAACGATTCTTCTTCTTTCTTATGACATGTATGTTAGTCCTTTCAGCGAAAGCACAAGATTTCAAGGACTACTTTGAGGACCGTACTCTTCGCATCGACTACATCTTCTCAGGTGACTTCAACCAGCAGTCTATCAGCATGGACGAGTTATCCTCTCTTCCCGGTTGGGCAGGACGTCGCCATCGTTTGAGCGAAATTCCTTTGGCTGGTAATGGCGAAGTTTGCATAAAGGATAAAAGTAATGGCAATGTACTGTATCGTACCTCTTTCTCCAGCCTATTCCAAGAGTGGTTAGGTGAGGAAGAAGCAAAACATCTGAAAAAATCGTTCCAACATACGGTACTGCTCCCCTTCCCCAAGCAGGAAGTAGATGTTGAGATCTGCTTGAAAGATGCCCGCCATCAGCCAACAGCTATCCTTAAACATACGGTTCGACCAAATGATATTCTTATTCATAAGCTTGGTGAGGACCGTATATCTAAATATGAATACCTGGTAAAGGGTGGCTCACCCGAGGACTGCATTGATGTGGCTATATTGGCTGAAGGATATTCTCAAGAAGAGATGGAAACTTACCACAAAGATGCGCGCATTGCCGTGAAAGCATTGTTCGAGCACGAACCTTTCAAAAAGCTGAAGGAGAAATTCAACATTGTCATGGTGGATACACCTTCTGAGGATAGTGGTGTCAGCATCCCACGTTTCAATCAATGGAAGCGTACAGCCGTCAGCTCACACTATGACACTTTCTATTCCGACCGCTATCTCACCACTAATCAAGTGAAGAAAGTTCACGATTGGTTGGCAGGTATCCCATACGAACATATCATTATCTTGGCTAACTCAGACACCTATGGTGGAGGTGGTATCTACAACTCGTTTACGTTGACTACAGCTCATCACTCCAAGTTCGAGCCGGTTGTCGTTCATGAGTTTGGACATAGCTTTGGAGGTTTAGCCGACGAGTATGCTTATGGCGAGGCTGAGAGCGCTTTGTATCCAAAGGACGTGGAGCCATGGGAACCCAATCTGACAACACTGGTCGACTTTGCCAGCAAATGGCAAGATATGGTACCAAAGGGAACACCTGTGCCAACACCTTATACGAAGGAACCATCTGAGATTTATACCAAAGTGGGTGTTTACGAAGGAGGTGGATATACACAGAAAGGTGGAGTTTACCGTCCAACTTCTGAATGTCGCATGAAGATTAACGAGGCACCGGTATTCTGTCCAGTATGTCAACGGGCATTGGAACGCCTCATCCTTTTCTATACGGAAAAATGATTTTAAAAGAGATCACTACAGCTGATAAGGAAGATTATCTATTTGCTGAACAACTATTTATTGAGGCATTTCCCGCAAATGAGAGGCGGGATTTGCCTCAACAACGTTTCAATGTCGACCATCAATCTCGATTTACCTGCAATCTGCTCATCGAAGAGAATAAAACAGTGGGAATCCTAAACGTATGGGATTTTAGTACTTTCATTTATGTTGAACATTTTGCCATTGCACCCTCAGAGAGAGGGAAAGGATATGGTCGTCGGGCATTAGAACAGCTTAAAGAGCGATCCGAGAAGGAGAAAAAACCTATCGTGTTGGAAGTAGAACGTCCTACCGATTCGATTTCTACTCGCAGGATTCGCTTTTATGAGCAAGCGGGATTTACTTTGGATGATCATGATTATATCCAACCCCCTTATCGCAAAGGAGACATGCCATTCCCTATGCGAATCATGAGCTATGCGAGAAACGCCAAAGTGCTTCCCTATGAGAGTATAGAGACTACACTTCACAAAGAGGTATATGGACAACTAACATAATAGTCCGCACCATCACTCCATACGGTACAAAATCACATTTGAATTTAATCCGCTAGGTACAAGCGACCAGTGAGCGTATTTGGTTGGCTGATAATGTATGTCTACTATATTGATGTCATTGAATTTACGCCAAGGGATCTGCTTACGGTCCATCTCCGCTATTCGGTTGGCAGGCAAGTTGGTAACCTCGATACGGAGTTCGTTCTTTCCTGCCTTTAGCGCATCCTTACAATCCAACATAAATGGTACCGCCCACGCACATCCGATCAAATGGTCATTGATATAGACACGTGCACTTTCACGTACATCACCCAATGCTATCTGCCACGACTGTCTAGCTTCCTCCTTTGACAATTCGAAGGTAGTGGTATAAACACCTGTCCCCATTAAGATGCCGGTTAAACGATCTAACTGCTCCCACGACTGAAGTCGACTTAACTGGTAAGTAGGCATCGTTGCCGGCTCACTTTCGATAAAATGAAGTGACCATGGTTGATTAGTCAAATCCTTAAAATCAACTATCCTGCTCAACTTCTTCTTTCCATCTATCGGCAACTCCTCACTGAAAGTTTGAACAATGATTGACTCACCCGACTTTAGCTGCAAACGGACTTTACCATCTTTCACATCTCCTTGGTAGATATCACCATTCATAGGATTAAATAAGGCAACCGACTTAAAGGCGACCGAGAAGCTGACGTATTCATCAACGTCATTTGGAGTCAGATTAGCAATAAAATAATGATATCCTTTTTCATTGGAACGACGAATGGCCTTCATCCGATAAAGAGACTTTATGGTCTCTGGCTTAGCATAGTGACTCATATCCATCAGATTACTTCCAGAAACAATCGGTGCTCCTTTACGCTTTAGTTCTTCGATATGCTGCTTCACCGATTCGGGCATATATGAAGACTCCGGAAGAATCAATGCCTTGTATGTCGTTCCTGAGGCTGTCGTCAGTTTACCATTTTCAAAAGAAGTGGTCATTAAGTACTGATCGCTGATATAATCACAGTCGTATCCCAACGAATCAATCTTCAAGACAATATCGATAAACTCAGGAGCATTCTTATCCATGTTGGATATTTCGAACAACATCAACAAATCTCCCTTACGCTTCGACCACATATCCCGTACAGGAAGGTAAACTAGGAAATCATTATCAGGCTTTCCCCATTGTAAGAAACGCTGGCATCGATCTACATAATCCGTGAAATAGCGTGAATCTCTCCAAATGGAATTGGTTGGCGACATATCTATCGAAGCATAGAACTTCCACCCCGGCCACGGATCATCAGACGGTGAATAAAACGT
>CAMVLL010000051.1 GCA_947168315.1 uncultured Bacteroidota bacterium
CCGTTTTCAACAGAGTTGGTTCCCTTTGGCCGAATGGCTGGAGGGAACCTTTTTTGTATATTATTCTTTCTCATTTAACTTTAAAATCTTATTCTTTTGTATATTTGCTGTGTTTTGAACACCAATTCTTGTTATCGCTAGTATTATTTATAAAATATATCTTCATGAAAAAGCTATTATTGTTGTTATTTGTTGGGTTAAGTTTTGTCGGTTGCTCAAAAAAAGAGCAGAAGATCAATGTTCGTTGGGCTACCTATAATATCCGTATGGATACTAAGGCAGATAGTTTGAATGCATGGTCCTATCGTAGGGATCGTGCTTGTCAGTGGATTAAGGATAATCAAATTGATATCTTTGGTGCTCAAGAAGTTTTGCATAATCAGTTTGAAGATATCTTGGAACGTTTACCTAATTTCAAGGGACTTGGCGTTGGTCGAGAAGATGGAAAACAAAAAGGTGAATACTCAGCTGTTTTCTATAACGCAGATAAGTACGATGCTTTGGATTCAAATACCTTCTGGTTGTCTGAGACACCAGACAGCATCGGTAAAAAAGGCTGGGATGCTGCTCTACCTCGTGTCGTAACTTGGGGAAAATTGAAGGATAAGAAAACAGGAAAGATTTTTATGGCTGTCAACACGCACTTTGATCACGTAGGTGTGGAAGCTCGTAAACAGAGTGCATTATTGATAATCAGCAAGATTAAAGAGATTATTGGAGAAAAACCAGCTGTCGTGACAGGTGACTTTAATGTTGACGATCAAAGTGAAGCTTATAAGACTATTACTACAGATGAATTTGTTCTAAAGGATGCTTATAAGATAAGCGAGAATCATAAAGGTGTATCTTACACTTTTCATAATTATGGCCGCTATCCTGAAGACCGTCGTTCAAAGATTGATTTTATTTTTGTAACTCCTCAGATTAGAGTCATCGAGACAGGAATACCAAAGGAAGAGCCGGGTGCTTTCCTCTCTGATCATAATCCTCATTATGCTGTCTTAGAGTTTTAAAAAAATCTAGTCTAGTAATAAAAAAGGGTGTGCCTAGGCACACCCTTTTATTGTATGAATTATGACTGATAATACATGTTGAACAGGTGACAAGATAAATGTAAATTCATAATCACCATAATGTAACATGTACTGATCAAGTGGGAGAGCTCCCCAACTTGTTACACAACCAAGTCCCATTTGAACCTTATCAATCAGGAGGTTGGTCAAGTCAGCTTTCTTCACGAACTCAGAGTGCATGTTGTTCTTTACCATACCATTATCCAAAGATTCAATCGTATAGTGCAGCGCAGATGCAGAGAATGGAGCTTCTGCGACAACTTGCAAACCGTTACCACCACGAACTAATTGTTTCCACCAACGGATATCCGTCTTGTTACCATTTTCTTGTGGACGAATATATGAGTAGAACTGTTCGTCTACCGTTTGACGATAGATGCCAAGATCTGCGCAACCTTTACGGTCAGCGTAGTTCTCAACAGGACCACGGCCATAGTATTCAACGGTTTCAAATTCTTGTGGCATAACCAACTGCATACCGAAGCGGAAGAGTGGATAACCCTTAGGACCATCATCTTCTTGAGCTTGCTGTCCCCATCTTGGTCTTCTCAAAGCACCTTCTTTCACATTCTTATCAGTCTTCATGCTTTGAGTAACCTTGATTTCACCCATGTTATTGATAACATAGTTCAGGTACAATTTTGCATAAACGTTTGGCATGTCATATTCAGCATTTACTTCAACCATGCCGTTCTTAGTTTCAGCCTTGATAGAGGTAAGTCTTGTTCCTGGATTCTTCCAAACATTCATTCTCATTTGCAGGTTTGCACCCATATCATTATCTGTTGGAGCACGCCAGAAGTTAGGAGTCAATGCGCCACCTTCTTTAATCATCTCAAGACCATTAGCAGCATAACGAATCAGATAACCAGTGTGACGGTTGAATTCTGCTGTGAAGTTATCACCGCTAACGATGATATAATTCTTATCACTATTGTTCAACTCTGGAGTAACGACGTCGATGTTGTTATCCTTATGGTTCTTAATAGCCATCTTCGGTGCTTGGTAAGGATTGATTGTCAACTGATCCTTTGCGACCTCAAAGCCTGCAGCCAATAAACCGTCTTGGTCTTTCAACTTATAAGAAACATTCAGCAACCATTCGCAATGCTTGCAAGTTGTTCCATAGTTGATGGTGTATTCCTTTGTTTCGTGAGGCTTAACATCCAGATTGTCGATACGACCGCTGCGAACAGCTTCTCCATTATGGAGTAATGTCCATTCCATGTAGTAATCGGATAGATCACGGAAGAAGTTCTCGTTATAAACTTTGATCACACCTTTCTCCATATCAACAGGAGTTGTCCAAATGTTCTGATAGTAGTAACCAACTTCATACATGTGAGGATTTGGAACACGGTCAGGACTGATCAAACCATTGTTACAGAAGTTTTGATCTTCACCCTCGAAACGGTTGAAGTCACCAGCGTATCCATAGAATACAATTCCTTCAGGACTTCTCCAACGTGGAGACTGATCAACATAGTCCCAAATGAAACCACCTTGCAAGTTGTCGTATTTGCGGAACAGATCCCAATATTCCTTGAAACCACCTTGAGAGTTACCCATAGCGTGAGCATACTCACATTGGATCATTGGTTTCTTCTTGTCTGTGCTCTTTCCGTAAGCTTCAGCACGTTCATAATCGGCATACATCGGACAGTAAACGTCTGTGTGATCTTTTTCGCGAGCTTGTTCATATTGGCAAGCACGACTTGGATCTTCATTCTTAACCCATTTGTAAACAGCCTCAAAGTTAGGTCCGTCACCTGCTTCATTACCCATTGACCAGAAGATGATTGCTGGGTGATTGAAGTTACGTTGAACGTTACGTTGGTTGCGCTCCATATGTGCCTTTGCAAAAGATGGATTCTTTGCAAGAGTCTTCTCACCATAACCCATACCGTGAGACTCCAAATTTGCCTCAGCTACCATATAGATACCATATTGGTCGCATAAATCATACCAGAAATTATCATCTGGATAGTGGCAAGTACGTACACCATTCAGGTTGAACTGCTTCATGATCTGAATATCTTGGATCATACGTGCCTTAGAGATAACATAACCACCATCAGGATCGAGTTCGTGACGGTCAGCACCCTTGAAGAGAACAGCCTTACCATTAACCAGGATTTGATCCTTTACTAATTCGATCTTACGGAAACCTACTTTGATAGGAATTACCTCATTGCTTCCTTGCATAGAAGCTGTCAAAGTATATAGATAAGGTATTTCAGCCGACCATTTATTAGGATTCTCTACATTCATAGTAACGGTTGAACCTTTAGCTGTTGCGGTAGCAACTTCCTTACCAGCAGCATCCGTTAACTTTAAGTCAACAGGACCAGCACCTTTATAGGTCAAGTTGATGTTCAATGAACCGTTTTTGTATTCGCTATCCAGATCTGGAGTGATTCGGATATCTTCGATACGTTTCTTGCTACGTGCATACAGATAGCAATCACGTCCTACGCCACTATAGCGGAAGAAATCCTGATCTTCCAAATAAGAACCATCACACCAGCGGAAAACCTGGAAAGCAATAAGGTTCTTTTGTCCTGGTTTCAGATAAGGAGTTAAGTCGAATTCAGCCTCCAATTTGCTATCCTCGCTATATCCTACATAACGACCGTTTACCCACAGATACATGTTTGAGGTAACAGAACCAAAATGAGCGATGATGTCTTTTCCTCTCCATGAAGCAGGTACTGTAACATATTTACGATATGAGCCAACATGGTTGTTGACTGTTGGTACCTGTGGAGGATTTGGCTCTTGGAAGTTCTTCCAAGGATAACCAGCGTTAACGTAGATAGGATCACCATATCCATTCAATTCCCACACTGCAGGAACTTTCAGTTTATCCCAACCTTTATCATTGAACTCTGTTTTCCAGAAATCCATTGGACGTTGGTCTGCATCTTTAACCCAATTAAAATTCCACATGCCATTCAATGTCATGAAGTTAGCGGAACTTTCCTTTTCACCCATCATTGCAGCTCTTTCATTCTCATATGCAAAATAATTTGTATGCATAGGATAACGATTTACAGCATTAACTTCGGGATTTAGCCATTCATTTGACTGTGCATTAACGCATAAAGCAACAAATGCAAATAGTCCGGTTAATAGTTGTTTTCTCATGATATTTAATTAATTATTGATAAGTAGTTCATTTAAAGTTAACAATTCCCTATAAAAACATATCCAAGAAGTAAAGAAATAAGCTGACACGCTTTAATGTTCAGACTTTATTTCTTTCTTTTCTTCTTATAAGAATGCTTATGCGTAGAAGAGTTCCGGTTCGGTCTTGGCGAACTGTTCTTCTTTGCAGGAGCAGTCTCATTAGTGGTGTCATAGGCGTTATAATTCTGCTCACTCTCAGGTTCTGGTATATCACTTTCCTCAATTAATTCATCTGATGAATCGGTCGTTTCACTATCATTCGGCTCGGATTCGGAAGTTTGGGTACTATCGCTTTCTGATTCTTCCTCTTCATCCTCCTCAGAACGTTGGGTTGCCTTAGTACGTTGTACGATGATGATACTTGCCTCATAGAGAAGCCACATAGGCATAGCAACAACTGTAAGCGTAAAGACATCGGCGGTCGGTGTGATGATAGCCGAGATGAAAAGTAAAATGATGACTGCATGTTTCCGATATTTCTTCATAAAGTCGGCTGTGATAAAGCCAAACTTTGCGAAGAGCCAACAGAGGATAGGAATCTCAAACACGATTCCCATCATGACGCAAAGCATCATCATGGTATCCATGTATGATTCCAAAGAAATCATGTTTACGACATCATCACTTACTTGGTAGGTTCCCAAAAAGCGGAATGTCAAAGGGAAAATGAGAAAATAGCTAAGCAGAACGCCTAACGCGAACATAATACTACCACCACCTAATACTTTTACGGCATATCTTCTCTCGTTTGCATAAAGGGCAGGTGATACAAAGCGGAAGATTTGGTAAAGTGTATAGGGGGCGGCAACAAGAAAGCCGGCATAGATTGACGCTTTCATATGGATAACGAACTGTTTTGCCAGTCCGGTATTGATCAACTGAACGTCAAAATGCCCATTATCTCCACTCGGATTGAAGATATTGCTTACCGAGCGGAAGAATTTGTATATGATAAAATCATCATATTTTGGAGCTAGGATGATATCGAAAAGTAAATCTCTACAGGCAAAGGCGACTACGGCAAAGCCCAAAGTTAAGACAGCAACCTTAAAAAGGATGCCTCTTAAAACGTCCAAATGTTCCCAGAATGACATTGCATCTGGGTTCTCGTTTACGGCCATTGGCTGGGTGGATTATTTTTCTTTCTTTTCGTCTTCGCTAGCAGCGTCGTTGATTTCTTTTTCTATTCCGTTAATTCCTTCTTTGAAACTGCGGACACCTTTTCCGATTCCCTTCATAAGTTCAGGAATTTTCTTTCCACCGAAAAGAAGTAATACGACAAATGCGATGAGGATAATCTCTTGTGCACCAAGATTTCCTAAAAATAATAATTGACTCATTTTATTCAGTTTTTAAATTCGCTTCAAATTTAGGTAAAAACTTTTAGTTCACAAAGTGATACCTTATAATTTGTAAAAGTAAGATTAACCGTCTTTTTATTCCACAACCCAATTCTTATCATAAGGAACGATCTGTTTTGGATCGTAATACATTCCTTCTTTGGTAGGAACCAGTATCTTATAGGTTCGTTGGGTCTTGTTCTGTAGACTGTTTTCACGTATCCATGGGTTGAGTTGACGTAAAATAGAATAATTTATTCCTTTTTCTTTTGCCCAAACCGACAGGTCTGAAATACCGGTCGTAACAGTATATTCTTTACAAGGGATAACGGGATAGAGATCGGTTGTTTTTATGTAAAAACCAAAGTTCTTGGGATTTTGAAACATTATTTTAGCGGCAAGGATACGATAAACGTAGCGAGTCGTTTCTTCGACAAGGAATAAATCCAAGGAACTAGTTACTTTCTGGGTGGCAAGTTGTTGACTGATCCGTGCTTGTCCGGCATTATAGGATGCTGCAACTGTTGCCCAGTCTCTATATTTGGCATATGCACTTTTCAGATATTTGCATGCCGCACGAGTTGACTTCTCAACATTGTATCGTTCGTCAATATTTGCATTGACTTCCAGACCATGTTCTCTTCCCGTTGTTTGCATAAACTGCCATAAACCGGCAGCTCCAGCAACCGAGCGTGCAATCGGATTGACATTACTTTCAATGACCATCATGTATTTCATGTCATCGGGAATACCGTATTCCTTGAGAATTGGCTCAACAACAGGAAAATATCGGTTGGCACGTTTTATCATTTGGATAGAAGTGCTGTGCATATACATAAATGCCAGTAGTTCCCGATCCATCCGTTCTCTCCGGTCGAAGCGTGTCAAATCTATGTCCTTCCCACAAAATTCCACATGTTCGGGTATGTTATAAGTACTGAACGTTATTTTGTCGGGAATAGTCTCTCGTTCAATGTAAAGTGTATCATGTTGTTCAACGGTATGTACCGGAGAACAACTACTCGACACCAACATTGGCGAGAAAAAAGCCAATGTCAGTGTCAAAGTGATGGTTATAAAAAATCTTTTTCTCATGATGTTTTATTTGGGGAGGTGGAAAGCAATACTCATCTCTCTCATCTGTTCATCGGTCATTCCATCTGGTTCAAACCCCATGTTCTTTGCCGCAATATAGATTAGGGCTGATTTGTTGAGTACATCCATTTGGTCAAATGCTTTCATAACATCTTCGTCGACGGCAAATGTACCGTGTTTTTCCCAAAGGACCACATCATAGTCGTCTAGCAATTTGATGGTTTCCTCAGCCAACTTCACAGAGCTTGGGAGTTGATAAGGTACGATACCCACTCCTCTTGGGCAGAACGCCTTTGTCTCTGGAATCATGCACCAAAGTAACTTGGTCATTACGTCCTTTTCCAGGAACTTCTTGCAGTGACTCATGGCCACAAGCTCAATAGGATGGGTATGAACGGATGCTTTATAAGGCGAACCTTTTGCGATAAGGTAGTCGTGAACGCTAAGATGGGATGGTAATTCCGAAGTCGGTTTTACAGGATGATCAGCGATAATCACGTAGTTGGCACAGTCATCGAGAATACGAATGACTGATCCGTTCTCCATCGGCCATCGGGCTAGGTCGCGCATGCGGAGGTTTGTTCCCTTGCAATAGAAATAACATCCTTTTAAGTGAGGAAGCGTAACCCCGATGGGAATCACGGGACTGATTGCCGGCATCTTTCTGATCTCATCGTCAACATATTCGGTAATGTTGATGGTGATATTACCACCGTTACGCTCAGCCCAGCCTTTTTGCCAGAGATAACCGGCCACTTCCGCAACTTTATTAATCTCTTTTGCCAGTGCCGGACGGTTATTTAAGATTGATTCCATTTCGTTTACTTTAAAAGTTCAGGTATAAATGTTGATATGATCAGTACGATGATACCTATTATCAATACAACCAATGTTTTCTTTGATACGCCCTTCCATTCTTTCAGGATAATTCCCCAAACATTTGAGAAAACAACGTTCAAGGCCATCAGAATACAGAAGGCGAAGGTGGTAAGTGTTGGTGATTCCGTGAGGAATCCTTTCCCAAGGCTCAGTCCGAAGAACTGACTATACCACAATAAACCAGCCAGTATGCAGAAGAACAAGTTATTAGCGTAAAGATTGGTTTTCCCATAGTCGCTCCACGACTTATTCTTCGCATTTTGATAAAGACAGTAAGCGGCATTGGTAACAAATCCTCCCAAAGTTACCAGCATTGTAGCAGGTAATGATTTGAACATATCATTGGTTTCAGCAAAGTGTAGTCCGCTTCCAAATTCGAGACCGATATTAAAGCAGCCGCTCATGAAACCAGCCAATAATGCAATGATGATGCCTTTCGGGAAGTTAAAGTCCTTTACGGCTTTACGCTTCTCTTCCTCGCTCAAGGTCTGTGCTTTCATGTGTCCGGCAACGCCAATGATACCGATACCGATAAGTGTAATGAGTACGCCGATAAGTACGGCAGAGGTCAGTTTCTCCAAATGTCCGGCATTTGGGAACACAATGTTCAGCATGACTGGTCCTAGAATTGTTCCTAATGCAGCACAAGTACCAAGGGCAATGGATTGTCCCAAGGCAACTCCCAGATAGCGCATGGAAAGACCGAAGGTCAATCCACCGACACCCCAAAGAACACCAAACAAAATGGTCATCCAGATGTTGAACGAGTTGTCAGCGGTGAACAACTCACAAAGGCTGTGTCCCGAAGGAACGGCCAGCAAGGCTCCAAGGAAAGGAAAGATCAGCCAGGCAAAGAGCCCTTGTGTCAGCCAGAAGCTCTCCCAACTCCATTCCTTCACCTTGTTAATCGGAACATAACTGCTTGATTGGCAGAATGCTCCGATTGCAATGATGATTAGTCCGATGATGATTGCCATAGTCTAAAATCTTATACGCGTTTGGTCAATTCATCTTTCTCATATTGTTGGATTGCAGGAATGAATTCCTCACCCACAGGCACGTTGTTCTTGAGGTTGAAGTAATCGAATACTGCACCGAACGGCAAGCTCTTTGCTTCTTCCAACAAGGCGAGACGCTCGAAGTTTTGCTCGTTTTCTTCGTACTTGCGAAGGATTGGCAGTGGCTCGAGCAATGCTTGGAGGACACATTTTTGAGTAGCTCTGGTTCCAATGATGTATGCGCCGATACGGTTGATAGAAGCATCGAAATAGTCCAAACCGATGTGAGCACGGTTCAATGCGTTTGCACGTACGATTTCCTTGAACAGGTTCAGTGTCTGATCGTCCATGATGGTTACGTGGTCGGAATCCCAACGGATAGGACGGCTTACGTGGAGCATTAATTCAGGAACAAAGAGCAATAAGGAAGCCACCATGTCGGATACGTTCTCAGTTTGTTCGTAGTGACCGGTATCCAAGGTGTACATCAATTTACGTGTAGCACAGTAGCCGGCTACGAAATCGTGAGAACCAACAGTGTAACTCTCCAATCCAATGCCAAACAATTTAGCCTCGAGACAGGTCTTCATGTCTGGTAACTGCTCTGCCAGAATCTCATCCAAGCTTTGAGCGAAGAGTTCACGGTAGTACATTCGTTTTACGGTAAGGTCTTTAGAGCCGTCATGTACCCAGATATTCATGATACATGGGTCGTTCTGAGCTTTACCCATGGCATCTGCAATACGACGGCAGCGTTTGGTATGTTCAATCCAGAACTCACGGATTTCTTTATTTGGATTTGCTAATGAGAGGTTTCCGGATTTCGGATGGGAGAACGATGTTGAGTTGAAATCCAATTTCATGTTTTGCTCTTTCGCCCAATCAATCCAACCTTGGAAATGTTTAACTTCTACCTGATCACGGTCTACGAATTCTTTACCGAACTCACCGTAAGTCTCGTGTAAGTTCAGACGATGATTTCCCGCCAGCAAAGTCTTGACAAAAGCGATATCCTTACGTACCTCTTCTACGTTACGTGCACGTCCTGGGTAGTTTCCTGTTGTCATAATACCTCCACTTAGAGCCTCATTACGCTCGAAACCGACAACATCATCGGTTTGCCAGCAATGTAATGAGATAGGAGTTTTTTCCAACTGTGCAATAGCTGCATCTGTATCTACACCAATGGCAGCATAACGTTCTTTTGCTACTTCGTAAGCTTTTCTAATTAGTTCTTCTTTCATGGATTTTTATTTTTAGTTCTGATAATTCGATATGGATTAAATATCTTCTCTGAATACCTTGAGGTATTTTGGATATGCGTTGTCCCAAAGGCCGGTTCCCTTAGGCTCGAACGTTGTGGTCTGAACAGACGAACGAATCAGGCTGCGCATCTCTTGAATGGAGCCAACCATCTTGCAGGCTTTGGCTTGCATCATGACATTTCCAATAGCTGTCGCCTCTGTTGGGCCAGCTATGACGGGAACTCCTAATGCATTGCTGGTAAATTGGTTGAGTAATTCGTTTTGGGAACCTCCACCGATGATATGTAGTTGCTCGATTGGGAACGGAGCCATATCTTGTAAGTCCTTGAAGACTTGTTTATACCGCATGGCGAGACTGTCGAAGATGCAACGGATCAGGTGACCGTCGGTTTCTGGAACAGGTTGTTCTGTTAGTTCGCAATAATGCTGAATAGCTTGAATCATCGACTCAGGATTTGCAAAGCAAGGAGCGTCCGGATTGATGATGCTGCGGAACGGTTCTGATGCCAGAGCAATCTCATTCAACTCGTCGTAACTATAAGCTGCAATGCGTTTGGATTCTTTTCTGCATTGTTCCAACAACCACATGCCACAAATGTTCTTCAAGAAACGCGTCGTTCCTTCTACACCACCTTCATTGGTAAAGTTCTTTGCAGCACTTTTCTCGTTGATGACCGCTTCTTTCACCTCAATACCCATCAAGCTCCAAGTTCCTGAGCTGAGGTAAGCGAATCGTTCATTGACAGCAGGGACAGCAGCTACTGCGGAAGCGGTGTCGTGTCCGGCAATGGAGATAACTGGAATAGCGCCGAGCCCTGTTTGTTTTTGAATATCTTCAGTCAGTGTGCCAAGGGTGGTTCCCGGATATACAATCGGGGCGAACTGCTCTTTCGTTACACCTGCCACTTCCATCAGATTCTCTTCCAACTGTTTGGTTTGTGGGTTCAACATATGTGAGGTCGAAGCTATGGTATATTCGGTTACCATGTGATTAGTAAGCAGATAACCGAGGGCATCGGGTAAGAATAAGATTTTGTCGGCTGATTTCAAAGCACTGCATCCATGCTCTTTGAGGGTGAACAATTGGAAAAGGGAATTGAAATTCATGATTTGAATACCCGTTTGTTCGTATACTTTCTCACGTGGAATAATCTTGAAAAATGCTTCTGGTGCTCCGACAGTATGTGGATCACGGTACGAATATGGGTTACGAAGTAATTCGCCATCTTTACCGATAAAGACGAAGTCGACGCCCCATGTGTCGATGCCGATAGACTCAATAGGGATTTTTTCCTCTGCTACTATTTTCAATCCTTTGATAATCTCATTGTACAAGGCCAGGATATCCCAGTAAAAATGCCCGCTGACTTGAATGATGTTGTTTGGGAAACGGGTGAGTTGCCTTAATTCCAGTTTGTCTTGGTCCAGATGACCGACAATCGTACGTCCGCTTGTCGCACCTAGGTCTACTGCAAAGAAGTATGTATTTTTCATGATTTGAGTTTTTAGTTAAGGCAAATATACTATTTTATTCGTTTTACTCCTACAAAAACATTGATTTGTTTATTTTTTTAACGTGCGTAGCAGATCGTTCTTTTGTTCGTTGGAAAAATTAAGCTTGTCACATAGGTGACGAGAGTTTTCCACCAGTGTGGCAAAGGCTTTCCACCTTGGTGACGAAAGCTTTCCACTAATGTGACAAGCTTAGATTATAAAGAAGAATTTCTAACTCTTTTTGCTCCAAGGGATATGTTGGAGTAGGGTATGGTAGATCGGGTTTTGTTGTAGTAGTTCAGGAACACCGAGAATGAACATCTGTTTGCGTGCTCGCGTGAGTGCGACATTGAGTTTTCTGTCGATGAAAACGCCGTTTTCTTCTGTCAAATTGGGAAGCCATTCCAGTTGAGATAGTTGGTTGATGCTTAACGAATAGATAATGACATCGCGTTCGCTACCTTGATAACGTTCGATCGTATCGACAGAGATATGCGTAAGTGCTGGTATCTGAAGTTGATGAAGCGCTTTTCGGATGAGACCTATTTGACTTCGATATGGGGTTATAATGCCCAGCGTATGCGTCGGATCAAAATTCTTAGGGTCTTTTTCGTAGATTTGCTTGGCAATCTGTGCGGCTTTCAGTGCCTCTTCACGGTTTGTCTTGCACGATTTGTTGTCGAGGTCGGGTTGAGACGGAATGAATAGGATAGGGGTTGGGATTTCTTCCAACTGATGTTGTAATCCGAGGACCTCCAGCTCGCCAAAATAGAATGCTTGGTTGGGAAAATCAGCGATGCCAGGGTGCATACGACCTTGTTTGTGCAACATATCAACTGGCTGATGCTCACCTCGTTGCTGATGATAACGGTATAGGCGCTCGAAAAGAGAGTCTTTCAAATTATAAATGCCGGCTTTCCTAAGCATATCATCGTGTATTTCCGAATCTTCGGACGACTGAAGTACGATCGCTGGAAGTTGTTTCGGATCACCGATCATCACAAATTTGTCGATGGCATTACGCCCATCGGGAGAACATGTTGTGAAAAGACCGAGCAGTTGAGGCTCCAAGATCTGAGTTGCCTCATCAATGATGGCAGCATCGAAGTGTTTTAGCTTGAACAATTCCGGTTTACTCGATAGAGAAGATATGGTCCCAACAAATACGTTACACTGTGTGATGGTATCCCGAACAAGGGATCTGGTGTTGCAGTTCTCCAAGATGCGAGGCAATAGATGGTCTTTGTACCGACTATCGCACGAGAGTTCCGAACCGATTCGGATATAATGGACAGTTGGTTCCATATTCGACAGGGTCTGACAAATCTCATCTACGGCTCGATTTGTGTATGCCATCAGCAAGATTTCTTGATGATATTGTTGATGAAGCACTTCCACCATCTTCCGTAATGCTCTCGATGTCTTGCCTGTTCCGGGAGGACCTACAAGTAGAAAATAATCTTGGGCCGCAAGAGCCTTCAGTGCCATCTTCTCGAAAACATTATCGGTGCTTTTTGCTTGATTGTATATGTCGTTCTCGAAGCGGGGAGGCCTTTGACCCAGTAGTAATGCTTTCCGATCTTCATTTGCTGAAAGGAAGGATGAAAGTCCTTGGTACATCGAGCGGAAACTGGTATCCATATAATCGTGCTCAATAGCATATTTACTTTTAGAAGGAAGGACGGACAGGTTTCGTTGGGATGAACGTAAGCGGATGCGGATCTGCTGGTCGGTTATTTCTTCCAGACTTCCTTTGAAGATCATCTTATTTGTTACGTTGTCTGAATCCTCGTTTCGCTCGTATAGGACTACAACATCCCCGATACGGAAGTTGGGCATAAAGAGTTCGTCATATTCAGGAAGAGATAATGTGACAGATGGATTGATGGCATCGGATGCATGATTCTCGATGATATACAAATCGAAAAGGATCTCACCTGCCTCCTGCTTTTCTTCCAATGTATTCAACCACAGGGAAGAAGCACCCATTCGACCATAATAACCGGTACAGCCAGTCTTGGACGTATAGAGCTCTTTAGTAATGAAATTATACAATGTATAGAAATATGCTTTCTCCAAATCCGATAACTGCTGGATACGTTCCGAGAACTTGATAATGGGTGGACAAAGATAATTCGTCCAATAACGGCCTGACATATGGGCAGTGTTCAGAATCTCTGGATTGATTTGTGCAAGCAATGTCGCCGTATATTCGATATTGTTATGGAATTGTGTCTCATATTCGTTGGCGACAACAGCATTTCTAACATCAATCATTTGTTTGACTTGTTCCCAAGAAGATGCTTGCGCCTGGTAAAGCGTTGGGTATTTTGTGTATAGAAGGTAAGGACGAGTGTACTGATGGCTCTGATTCATACTGTATTCGAGTACGGCCATATAAAGTAACATCTGCATCAGATTGTTTTTCTTCGGCAAAATTTTACCTCTTTGTGTAAACTCATCTGCTTTACCCGATTTCATCTCGATGAAACTGCTCATGTCGCGTTGCATATAATCCAGACGACCTTGAATGCCGAGTGCTTCGCAGATATATGATGGTTCCAGGACTGCATCGTGCTTGTCTAATTGCTTCTGCACGAACGTCTGATTTACGATGTTTCGGATATTGACGAAATGTCTTATGCAATCTTCGATGAAGTCTTGTGCCTCAAATGTATCCGAGAGTTCATCACAAGCAGCCAATTCTAATGGATACATTCGGAATGCCTTTTTTAGACAATCCGAGAAACTCAGTCTCAAGTCGGGGCAGTGAATCCATTCGTCCAAGAAAAGATTGGCAATGTTTCCCAATAAGAGAGGTCGTGTGTTCTCTGTGAGCGAAAGACGTTTCCATAAATAATTTACGGGATGACAACCAAAGTCGCACGAACATTCGGCAAGTGAACTGATATCGAGCAAATAGTCGGGTTCCAGCACGATGAACGAAGGAATCAATTCATTGTCGTATGTGACTTTCACATCCAATAGGTTCAACTGACAGCCATTCCAAAGTCGACGAACGGTTTCATCAAAAGCATCATTGACTCCTTTTACTCCATGGCGAACCTTCAAGACTTCTGATGTGGGCGCAAAAGGTGTTACGTATAAGTAATCCGCGTCTTTAGCACGCACACTTACACGCATTTTTCGAATAGATTGACTGTTGTCTGTGTTCACGCTGACGGAAACTTTAATCCTGGTAATATATTCGTTTTACACGATCAGAGATGCTGGTCAAAATCTCGTAAGGAATGGTTCCCAAGATGGTAGACAAGGTGGTGACAGGTAGTTCGTCACCGAAGATGATGACACGATCACCTTCCTTGCAGTCGATATCTGTGACATCAATCATTGCGACATCCATGCAGATGTTTCCTACATAATACGCTTTTCTTCCGTTGACAAGGCAATAAGCATTCCGGTTCCCAAGATGACGGTCCAACCCATCTGCATATCCGATAGGAATGGCTGCGATACGGGAATCTCTTTCCAGTCTTTCTTTTCGGCTATAGCCTACTGAATCTCCCTTTTTCACATTGTGAATCTGCAGAATGGTGGTCTTCAGCGTACTTACATTATTTAATATATGATTTGTGAACGGGTCCACACCATAAAGTCCCAAGCCTAGTCGTACCATGTCGAATTGATAATCGGCATATCGTTCAATACCCGCCGTGTTAAGGATATGGCGGATAATCTTATGAGTGAATTCGGCTTGAATCTGGTCGGATACTTCTTTAAATAAGGATATCTGTTGCATGGTAAACTCGTCAAACTGTGTCGAGTCACTGCCAACGAGGTGTGAGAATACCGAGCGCGGAATGACTGCCGACTGCTGTTTGAGGCGTTTGATGAGTTGAGGGATATCTTCCGGCTCAAATCCCAAACGGTTCATACCCGTGTTGATTTTGATATGTATTGGGAAGTTTGTCACACTTTCCTTTTCGGCAGCTTTAATGAGCTTCTCTAAAAGGTAGAAACTATAGACTTCCGGTTCCAGCTTATAGTCGAACATGGTCTTGAAAGCCGATAATTCCGGGTTCATAATCATGATGGATGATGTGATACCTGCTTTTCTGAGGCTCGATCCTTCATCAGCTACTGCGACGGCCAAATAGTCGACACGATGATCTTGTAAGGTTTTTGCCACCTCGTAAGAACCGGCACCATAAGCTGAGGCTTTAACCATGCAAACCATCTTCGTTTCCGGTTTGATCTTGCTGCGATAATAGTTCAGGTTATTGACCAAGGCATTTAAATTCACTTCCAAAATTGTTTCGTGAACTTTCAACTCCAGTCGATCGGAGATATCCTCGAAGTGGAATTGTCGTGCACCTTTGATCAGGATAACTTCGTTATGGAAATCAGGTAGGAGCTCGGATGCCAGAAAATCATCTGTTGTATGGAAGAAATACTTCTCGATGTTGAACAAAGAAGCAGCAGCACTGATTTCTTTTCCGATACCGATAATCTTATGAACGCCACGGCTGACGGCTAGTTCAGCAATCTGACGATACAACAGTTTGTTACTACTACCAGTTTCGAGCAGGTCGGAAAGTATCAACGTGCGTTTCCTTCCAGCTTCCTCCGAGCGGCGTTGCATAAAGTCCAAAGCAATATCCAAAGAAGCGAGATCGGAGTTATAGCTGTCGTTGATCAAGACACAATTGTTCTTTCCTTCTTTTACTTCCAGGCGCATCGCAATTGGTTCGAGGTGAGCCATTCGCTCAGCAATCTTCTCAGGCGGAATCATCAAGTACAAAGCGATGGCAAGGCTGTGCAATGAATTCTCAATCGAAGCATCATCGATAAAAGGAATGGTGAAAGAGTTCGGCATATTCAGATAACGGTACTGGATGGTTGTACTGTTCTCTCCTTTTTGAATGGAGGCGATATACAGTGCTCGCTCATTATCCTTTCTTGACCACGCGATTTCACGAGCGGGAAGCAGTGATTTCTGGATGCACGAGCTGATTAACTCGTTGTCGGCATCGTAGATAATGACATCACAGTCCTTAAAGAGTGCCAGTTTTTCCATACACTTGTCCTCAATGGAGAGGAAATTCTCCTGATGAGCACCTCCTATGTTGGTAAGCACTCCGATATTCGGTCGAATAATATTCTGCAATGCTTCCATCTCGCCCATCTCTGAGATGCCGGCTTCGAAAATGCCGACCTCGGTATGGTCGTTCATCAGCCAAACAGACAGAGGAACGCCGATTTGGGAGTTGTAGCTGCGTGGAGAACGGGTGACAATCTTATCAGGGCTGATAAGTTGATAGGCCCATTCCTTGACGATGGTTTTGCCATTACTGCCTGTGATACCGATAACAGGTACTTTAAACTGTTGGCGATGGACCGCTGCGAGTTTCTGCAAAGCGCGTAGTGGTTGTTTGACCAATAGATAATTTGCATCTTCCTCCACGCGGTCAGGAACGGTTGATACGACAAAGTTCCGAACGCCTCTTTTATATAAGTCGTCAATGTATTTATGGCCATCATTCCGCTTTGTCTTTAAAGCAAAGAAAAGAGTTTCTTCTGGGAAACCGAGTGAACGGCTGTCCGTCAAAAGCCAATCGATGTTATAGTCGACAGAGCCTGTTCGTTCGGCTCCGATAAGTAGTGCTATGCTTTGAATAGTGTTCGACATTGTGCAATCTCTTTTTGAAAGTTTAAATAAGGATGTTCCTCCTGCAAATGATTGAGCATGTGCTCCGTTTCTTCGACAAACTGTTGATAAGCAGCAGATTGTGGGTTGAAAGGTTTATGCTGCAGCCTTTTGTTTACAGCTTGCCATTTCTGTAGAAATGATTTTGTGGCTGAATCAAAATATGCATCAGAGAAACAGTCCCATAAATATTGAATTGCTATAGCAGATGGGTGTAGCATATCATCAGCATAGAACCGATAATCACGCAATTCATCCATCATAATTTCGTATGCAGGGAAATATGATATTCCTTTCACTTCCTGACGCAGCTTCTCGATGGCAAGGAGTAATGTAGATTTACTGATCTGATTACCATGAAGACCATCTTTGATATGGCGTATCGGACTGACTGTCAATATAAAGTGTACGGAAGGATTGATAGCTCGGATTGCTTCAATCGCTTTTTGAAAGTCGGAAACGATTGTTGAGACAGACAGAAGCTCTCGCCTGAAAAGACGATCGGGCTGTTTATGGCAGTTGGCTACATACTCGTTCGTTTCTTGTAAACGATAGGTCCATGCTGAACCAAAAGTAATTAAAACGAAATGGGCTTCACGTAGTGTCTTTGCTGCTTCAGAAAGTTGTTTGTTCATCTGTTGCAAACAGAG
>CAMVLL010000052.1 GCA_947168315.1 uncultured Bacteroidota bacterium
GCCCTCACCTCCTCTATACTGTGTTCGATTGTGCTTTGCTCCTTTCAGCGTCGAATTGTCCCGCATCTTGCTCGGACGTTCTAATATGCACTCTGTGATTTTTTGCAAAAACTACAGGAGGTATTTACTGTGGCTAGCGGAACGTACAATCTCAATTTACTTCCGCATCGGTTTTCAATTGGTCGACAAGGCGAGAACCGCTATCGTAAAGTATCGTTCGATGTCTACAAGTTCGTGGAGCCTGTCTTTCGGGATTCGGCAGATGGTGTGATTTTCTTGGTTGGCGTTTTCCGTCGACCGGATAACACCGTCTATAATGCGATTGTCGAGAAGATCGATCGAAACGATTTCGATAACGTGATCGATTGGTATCCGACCATTACTGAGACATACTATGCTGGAGAGGGATCTCTTCAGTTTGTCATCTCAAAGATGCCGGTGACTGGGGATACGACAATTCCCGAAGAGTATATTTTGGGCAAGTCCAATGTCGCCCAAGTGACGATTGAAGAATCGTCTACCGAATCTGGCCCGCTCCCGCCCACTCCTGATGCCCCGATCCAGGTGAACGTGACAGAGGACGTCGATGCTGCTAAGAAGGCAGCTACGGTGGCGGAGAGTTATGCAACGCATCCTGCACTTCCGGATGAGTCCGGATATTACAAGGTGTGGAATGCCGAGACAAAAGAGTATGACATCACGACGATTCCGGTTGCACCGGGACCTGCTGGATTGATGGCACTCTTTGTTCCTATTCAGAAGTTCGATAGTCCGCCGATTGTAGGCCAGCTCTACAACGTGACAAATGCGAACTTCAATCGTGAGCCTCTCGAAGGAGAGGAATCTGTTTGTTACATTGTCCCGACAGACGCAGAAGCGGCCAAGGGTGCGAATTGGTTGTGTGTATGTTTCGTACGGGTCGATGTAATTCCTGTTCCTAATCGCGAGAAGAAGTATGCCCTTATGATCGAGGACATGTATTCTCTTACGAGTGGGGGCGGTAGCGGTGACGGAAATCTGAAGAGCGATGACTTCGATCGAATCAAGGTCATGGACCGTGGCGAATACGAAGCCCTCGAGACGAAGGATCCCCGTACCGCATATTTCATTCGGGGGTAATCGGCTATGATTACTATCGATGAAAAGGAAATTACCGAGATGTTTATCGGTACACAAGGCATTAAAACTGTCATTGTGGGAGAAGATCCAGTGTACGAGCGGAAAGGCGGATATTTCTACCTGGTGCTCGATACCAAAAATTAAATCTATGATGAAGGGAAAGATGCTATATGGCTAGCTTCTTTAATCTTATTCTCGATACCACTGCGCCTGCTGGCGTAACCCTGGCTCTGAACGATGACGCTCGTTATACCACCAAGGCTTCCATTACGGCCAAGATCGGCTGCGAGGATGCTGTGACTACCGGCTATCAGATGAAGATCTGGGGTGGCGTTGATGGCGCCGCTTCCGAAGCCGAGGCCGCTTGGGTCAACTTCGCTGCGACCAAGGAGATCACTCTCACTACCGGTGACGGCAAGAAGACCGTCAACCTGAAGGTTCGTGATGATGTCGGCAACGAGTCCGCTGTTGTTACGAAGGAGATCATCCTCGATACCGCTGTTCCTGTTGTTACCGTCACCGGCCCCGACAAGAGCAAGATCTCGAAGGTCGCGACCTTCAACGTTGCTGCGATCAGCTTCACTTGCGACGTCGACTTCGTCGAGTACAAGGTCAAGGTCGTTCCCGCTACCAGCTCTCTGCAGGATGCGGGCGTCGTGATCGGCACCGACAACGGCTCCACCAACATGAGCGGTACCGGTGAGTATCCTGATGCCGAGCCTATCAACTGCACCATCAATGCCGCCGACCTCGAGGCCGCTTCTGCTGGCGACGGCGAGAAGATCATCAAGGTCTTCGTCCGTAACGCTGCCGGCACCTGGAGCGTGGCGTAATCGCCAGGAGGTAACACTCTATGGCTGTACCGACTTTAACGTTCAGTACGACGGGATCTAAGATTTCGTCTGTAGAAGGCCATGACCATATTACCGTGACATTCACGGCAAATGGGCCGTATAAGTCCTTTGAGTGTCGAGCGACGAAGAGCGGCGAATCCTGGGGAGTTGGTATCGGGACGCTCATTGCATCGTTTTCCCAGACGCCTGCGAACACATCGCGATCCTTTGACATCTATGATGATTATTTGGTTCGCGGTGATGGAGAGTACCGCATTTCGTTGTTTGCACAAGACATGAACGGAAGTTGGTATATTCTCACCCCCCTCTTTGAGTTTCAGTTTTCAAATGAAAGTTTGAATGAGAATCTCATTGAGTTCGGTGATCTCTCCTATTGATTTCGCACCGTCAATTGGATACACGGGAGGGGTCCTATGAGTATAGCTACATATTTGTAGGGCCTCTCCTTTGTTAAAAATTTTAGAAGAATGTCACGCGCCTTGCGTAAGTTGTGTTGAGGGGTTGGGGTCCATCATGGCCCCTCCCTTCTATTTTTAGTTTTGAGCATTGACTAGAATTCGTGGTATGGCTACGCTTACGAGTTCTATTAAGTGCTCAACTCTAAAATAGAAAGGGTGAAGTGTATGCCTGTAACTATTTCCTGGCAAACCATAGTGTCATTAGCAGCCGTCATTAGCGCAGGTGCAGTCCTGTGGAATTACATCACTCGAGTTGTCCACAAATTGGAATATGATCGGGAACAAGACGAACGAATTACTCGTTTAGAAGAAGCTCATTCTCGTGACATTTCCGATTTGCGACGACGTCATGATGAAGATATGGCTGCGACTCGGAAAGAGATGGCAATTATATGCAGAGGTATTCTGGCGTCATTGAAAGATGACGAGAAGGCGAAACAGTCCTCTATCAAGGAGATGGAGGACTATTTAAATACTTCTGCACACCATATTGTCAATCAAAATCAAAAACGTAAGTGAGGAGGAAACGACATGAAGTTCGAGATGAGTGACAAAGTATATGACATTCTCAAATGGGTTGTCATGATCGTGCTTCCGGCTTGTTCTGCGCTATACGCATCTCTTGCTCCAGTTTGGGGTTGGGGTAATGTAGAACAGATTACCGTAACGTTGAGTGCGATTCAGCTGTTCCTTGGCAGCTTGATTGGGATTTCGACGTCCAACGTGAAAAAAACCAAAACCAACCAAAAGAAAGCCTAACGATGTTTCATTCTCGGGATGTAAAGTATCTGCGCGAAGACGTTCGGGTAAATGCTAAGATATTTTTGGATCTTTGTAAGGAAGCGGGTCTGAATGTTCTTATTACCGAAACAGTTCGCGATAAGGCATATCAAGAATACTGTGTTTCTCAAGGTTGGGCTGCCAAGACAGCGACCATTCCAACATTTCATTCTGTTGAAGCCGGATTAGCGTTCGACATTTGCAAGAATGTAAAAGGTCATGAATACGATGACGCCGAGTTCTTCAAGAAAGCATCGTCCATCGGTAAAAAGATTGGCTTCAGTTGGGGCGGAGACTGGAAAAGTTTTGTTGATCGAACTCATTTTCAGTGGGACGACAACAAAAAGTATAGCAGTAGTATGATCAAGGCTGGAAAATATCCGCCTAATATGCCGAAATATGAGGTTGATGTTTCTATGAAGGAAATAACTGGTGCTACATCCGACGAAAAGCGGATGATCAAAGCAATCCAAACTGCTACTGGCGCTCTTGCGAATGGTGTAATTGGCAACCAGACTATGTCTGATATTGCTATCAAACTTAACGCAAAGTGCTTCCCGCTGAATGTAAAGCTGTATGGTTGTCCCGCAATCATTGCAAAAGACATCGATCCGTTTAATCCCAACAGTGTGATTCCGCTTAATTGCATTAGCGGTAGTTTTAATGGTGGTGTTGCTCCCTGTAGCGTCCTTATCCGAAATGGAGAAGTCGTTTGCTGGTCTGCCTGCCATTACGTTTCCCTCAATAAGCCGGAAAGCGTTATCTACAAACTTCGTAGCACTGGCGAGGTAAAGATTAAACGTGTCAAAACGGTTAGTGATGATCTGCCGCTTTATGACGTTGTCTGGGCGGTTGGTGGAATGGGGCTGATGGATTTCTACGATCCTGAAGCCGAAGGTTTCACTGGAGTCTTTAGCGATGTTCTGCGCAAGACGAACCATACAGTTCTTGGATATCGTAATGGTATGATGTATGGCGTGTACTGTCCCAATATGACAGCAAGCCAGATCAATACCCTTTGCAAATCTAAGATGATGTTTGACTTTGCTATCATGCTTGATGGCGGTCATATCGCTGCAATCAACGCCCGCGATAACAAAATCAACACATCTCAGAAGCAGCTTTACGTTATCAAGTTCCTGTAAAAATTCAAAATGGCAGAAAGGAGACCGTGAGACATGGCTATCAGTCGTAAACCGCCGTTGACGGAAGAAGCTCAAGAGAAGCATATGATTGCTCTTGCCATGGATCTTGCTGAAAAGCAGTTAAGAGAGGGCACTGCGTCTTCGCAAGTCATCACTCATTATCTGAAGTTGGCTTCTACTAAGGAGCAAAAGGAGCTCGAACTCCTGGAGACTCAGAAAAAGTTGATGGATGCGAAGGCAGAAGCGATTGCATCGACGAAGAGTCAGGAGGAGCTCTTCAAAAGTGCAATCAAGGCGTTTAAAACCTATAGCGGACAAGGGAGCGAAGATGATGAGCCGGAATATTAAATGCTATTCCGAGTTGATCACTTTGCCCACCTTGGTTGAACGATATGAGTATCTTCGTATTGGCGGAAATGTTGGAGAGGATACCTTCGGTTACGATCGATGGATTAATCAGACATTTTACAATTCTGAAGAATGGAGACGAGTAAGAAGAGAAGTCGTTCTACGTGATACTATCGGACGGGAATGTTGTGATCTGGGAATCGAGAAATTTCCAATACGTGGACGAATTCTTGTCCACCACATGGTTCCTTTATTGGTTGGTGATATTGCGGAATCGAGTGAATTCTTACTCAATCCAGAGTATCTCATATGCTGTTCTGACAACACACACCGGGCAATTCATTACGGCGATGCGAAGTTGCTTCCTCAGGATTATACTCCGCGTTCTCTGTTTGATACTTGCCCTTGGAAGCATTAGGAGGAAATATGGCTAAGAAGGCAAAAGCACCGGAAGTCCAGACCGAAGAAACTACTCCGGTTAAGGTTGGTCAGGGTGTAGTGGTCGGTACCGACCTCCTCAACATTCGTAAGGGTCCGAGCGTCAACGATCGGGTTCTTTATGTAATCTATAAGGATACGACTGTTGAGATTGTTTCTGAACCGAATCCCGAGTGGTACGAAGTGATCACTCCTTCGGGTCACGGTTATTGTATGCAGATCTTCATTAAGCGTACTTAAGGAGGATCCATATGACCGATAGCATCCTCAATACGATCAAGAAAAAGATCGGAATCTCTGAGGACGATACTTGTTTCGACGAGGATGTTCTTACGGAGATTAACACAGCATGCTCTTTCCTGTCCCAATTAGGAGTGACGAGTTTCGATAACTTCACGGTATGCGATTCGAGCAACACGTGGGATGAATGTATTTCTGATCGAGCTAAGTTAGCAGACATCAAGACTTATATTTACATCTACACGAAGCTCAATTTCGATCCACCGACAAATTCGTTTCTCGTTCAGCTTCTGAAGGACCAGTTGAAAGAATGCGAATGGCGAATTAATGTCGCCGTTGATCCTTAAGGAAGGAGAGAATTCAAAATGGTTGTTTATAGTGATGAACTTTGCCATTATGGAATTCGCGGAATGAGATGGGGCATCCGTCGATATCAGAATTCCGACGGTAGTCTCACCACAGCTGGCCGAAAGCGCTATTCTACGGGCAAACATCATTCGATTTTTACTCGTAAGAAAACGATTTCAAAGGTTAAAACCAAGCCAGCTGAAGAGAAACCGAAACAGAAGTCTGTAAGCGAGATGAGCGATGCTGAACTGAACGCATTTCTGAATCGAAAGCGTTTGGAACAGCAGTATTATCAGCTTATGGCGACGCCTCAGAAGAAATCTGCGGTTACTAAGGGCAAAGAGATGGTGGGGAAAGCACTGGAAAATGCAGCCCAGGATACTCTTACCCAAATCGCCAAGTATGCGATGGCAAAGAGCGTCAACAAAGTGCTTGGCGACAATGTGGTCAATGCAAAGGTAACTGACAAGGAAAAAGAGGCCAAGAATAAGTAGGTGACCTAAATGGCATTATCGAACACCGCAGTACCACGGTATTACGGTATGTTCCGTGATGCCGTAGTTAGAGGAGAAATACCGGTAAATCGAGAAGTTTCTTTGCAGATGAACCTTATCGATGATCTTATCGATGATCCGGGATGTTACTATGATGACGAAGCCGTGGAGGGCTTTCTTGCTTTCTGTGAAAACGAACTGACCTTGACGGATGGTGGAGACTTAGATCTTCTTGACACATTCAAACTCTGGGCCGAAGATGTCTTTGGCTGGTTTTACTTTACGGAAAAGAGTATACCAGTTCCTAATCCTGATGGTCGCGGCGTTCGTTTTGTTCGAAAGCGAATTAAGAAAAGGCTTCGCAATAAGCAGTACTTGATCGTTGGTCGAGGTGCTGCGAAATCACTATACGATGCATGTGTGCAGAGTTATGGGCTTTGCATCGACACGACGACTACCCACCAAATTACGACTGCTCCGACAATGAAGCAGGCTGATGAGGTCCTATCCCCAATTCGAACTGCCATTACTCGTTCGAGAGGTCCACTATTCCAATTTCTCACAGATGGCTCACTCCAGAACACAACCGGATCGAAAGCTAATCGCGTGAAGTTGACCTCTACCAAGAAGGGTATTGAGAATTTCCTGACCGGTTCTTTGCTCGAGATTCGTCCTATGAGTATTGCTAAGCTTCAGGGCTTACGATGCAAGTATGCGAGTATTGATGAATGGCTTTCTGGTGACATTCGAGAGGATGTTATTGGCGCCATAGAGCAGGGTGCATCTAAGATCGACGATTACCTCATCTTAGCCACAAGCTCGGAAGGAACGGTTCGAAATGGTAGCGGCGATACAATCAAAATGGAGCTGGAAAGCATCCTAAGAGGAGAGTATCGCAACCCACATGTCTCCATTTGGTGGTATAAGCTCGATAACATTGATGAAGTCGCAGATCCTTCTATGTGGATGAAGGCGAACCCAAACCTTGGAAAGACCGTTACCTATGAAGTGTATCAATTGGATGTGGAGAGAGCAGAAAAGGCTCCCGCTGCACGCAATGATATTCTTGCAAAGCGTTTCGGCATTCCGATGGAGGGTTATACGTACTTCTTCCCCTACGAAGAGACCATTCCTCATAAGCACCGCGAGTTTTGGAAAATGCCTTGTTCGCTTGGTATGGACCTTTCTCAGGGCGATGACTTCTGTGCATTTACGTTCCTATTTCCTTTACCGAATGGGACGTTTGGTGTGAAGACTCGAAATTATATTTCGTCAACCACGCTTAACAAATTGCCTCCGGCAATGTATCAGAAGTACTGCGACTTTATTCGAGAAGGTAGTCTGATTGTTCTCGAGGGTGTAACTCTGAACATGATGGTCGTGTATGACGATCTCGATCGATTTATCTCTGAAGCACAATATGACATCCGATGTGTCGGGTTTGACCCATATAATGCGAAAGAATTTATCGAGAAATGGATTTCAGAAAATGGTCCGTTCGGTATCGAGAAAGTTATACAAGGTGCAAAAACCGAATCCGTTCCTCTTGGTGAGTTGAAGAAACTCTCAGAAGAGAGGATGCTTCTCTTTGATGAGGAACTTATGTCCTTTACGATGGGTAACTGCATTGTAATCGAGGATACTAATGGCAATCGAAAGCTTCATAAGAAGCGCTACGATCAAAAGATCGATGCTGTTTCTGCAATGATGGATGCATTCGTTGCTTACAAGTTGAATATCGAAGCTTTTGATTAAGGAGGTGACCATATGGTTGTCTATTCCGACGAACTCTGTCACTGGGCAAAGGGTTCCGTTGGCAAGAACCATAAGTATCTTAAACGTGAGTGGAAGAATGGTCGGTGGCGGTACTACTATGCTACAGCGAAACCCATTTCGCTTGGCCTAGACGAACGCAAAGCGTTAAAAGCATACGAGAAAACAGCCAAAGTAACTCGTATGGACGAGTTCAGGACAAAAGGCAATAGTATTGCCAGTGAAATGTCGATTATTGTCGGTAACCCGAAAGAAGTCTATAACGAACGAGATGCTGCCTATCGATCTATGCGAGAAGCATCATCTAACATCAAGAAGGCCGATCGCGATATTGAACAATATTCGTCAAATCCACGTAAGTTATTGAAATTGCAGGAGAGAAAAGAAAGAGCTCAAAAAGTGGATGATGCTCGTCGAAAAAAGTACGAAGCTACGAAAGCCTATGATTCTGCTGCTAAAGACTACAAGGAAGCAAATGATTGGATTTCGGGACACGTTGATCTTCAAATGAAGTATAATAAGACGCTTCTTGGTCAAGCCGAAGATAAGATCAAACGAGGAAAAGCTTTTATTAAATCGCTTTTCTAAATAGCGAGGTGAATTAATTTGGTTGTCTATTCCGACGAACTTTGCCATTACGGAATTCGCGGTATGAGATGGGGTATCCGTCGTTACCAGAATCCGGATGGAACATTGACAGAAGCTGGTCGAAAACGAGTCTCGAAACTTCATGATTCGAATTCTCGATTAATTGGGAGACGAGATAAGTTAACCAAACGAATGGAATCTCAAACTCGGAAGTATGCCAATTCGATTTCCAAAGCAAATCAGAAGGCTGCTGAACTTCGAGTAAAAGAGTACGGTCTTTTCACAACCAAAGCAAGAGCTGATAAATTAGAGTACAAAGCTTCTAAATTAGAGGCTCGAGCAGCACAAAAAGCTATGAAAATTGACCGGACAAAAGCGAGAATTGCAAAGATAGATGCTCTCGTTTCTAAAAATAATCGTAAAATTTCTGAATTAAACTCTGCAGAGATCTCAAAAGGAAAAGCCTATACAGAGAAAATGACGAAAGCATACGATTATTTTGCGAAAAATGGTGGATCTTTTTACAAGTCTACATTGAGCGACCCATATTCCGTGAGAGATGCAATGAATGACTTTGCATTACATGATCCCGAGTTTCGAAAACTTTATCAGTCTTAGTGAGGTAATTCAAAATGGCAGAAACGCTCTTCAGTAAAGTGAAGCGTGCGTGGAATGCATTCTCCGATTCTGACTGGGATCGTTATGTTCCGGCAGGTCAGATGATCAGTTCATCTCGTCCGGATCGGGTGATTCTGTCCCGTGGTAATGAAAAAACCATCGTAACCGCGATTTACAATCGTATTGCGATGGACGTTGCTGCACTGGATTACCTTCATGTTCAATTGGATGAAAATGGTCGATTTGTGAAGAAGATTGACGATGATCTGAATCATTGTCTTGAAGTCGAAGCAAACATTGATCAGACCTCCCGAGCATTTATACAGGATGCAATCCTAAGCATGTTCGACTGGGGGACGATTGCCATTTGTCCAATTGATACAGACCAGGAACCGGATCAAGAGGGTGACATTGTCACACGCTACTATACGATGCGTATTGGAGAAATTATCGAATGGCGTCCGAGACAGGTATTGGTTCGTTGTTATAACGATCGTACCGGTCAGTTCGAGAACATCACATTCGATAAAGCCAATGTCGGCATTGTTCAAAATCCCTTCTATGCGATAATCAACGAGCCCAATAGTATGATGAAGCGTCTTGTGCATAAGCTTAACCTGCTTGATGCCATCGACGAACAGTCTGCTAGCGGTAAACTCGATCTGATTATACAACTCCCCTATGTCATTAAGACAGAAGCCCGTAAGACCCAGGCTGAGTCTCGTCGAAAACAGATCGAGGAACAGCTCATGGGTTCAAAGTACGGCATTGCCTACACAGATGGTACGGAGAAGATCACACAGTTGAATCGTGCTGTGGAAAACAACCTCATGACTCAGATTGAATACCTTACGAGTATGGTATACGCCCAGTTAGGTATCACTCAGAGTGTATTGGACGGAACCGCAGACGAATCGACGATGCTGAACTACAACAACCGTTCTGTGGAGCCATGTGCTTCTGCTCTTACCGATGAGCTCTATCGTAAATTCCTTACGACATCTCAGCGAGAGAAGATGGAATCGATCTCCTTCTTTAGAGATCCCTTTAAACTCGTACCGGTTAGTCAGATCGCTGAAATTGCGGATAAGTTTACTCGTAATGAGATTCTTACCTCCAATGAGATCCGTCAGATTATCGGTATGAAGCCGTCTAAGGATCCGAAGGCTGACGAGCTCCGTAACAAGAACTTGTCACAGTCTAAAGTGGATCAGCAAACCCCTACGGTCCCAACCAAAGCGGACCAAACCGTATCGGTCAAAAATTCTAAAGAAGGAGGAAAAATATAATGCCCGATATTGATCACGTTCGTCCGGGTCCTGGTAATTCCGATTTTCAGGGCTGGGCGTCCAAGAACAATCTTCTGTGCACGGATGGTCGAGTAATTCGCGAGAATGCATTCGCACATCAGAACGGTGCTGTTGTTCCGCTCGTCTGGAACCATCGTCACGATACACCGAGTGCCATTATCGGCAAGGCTACCTTAGTCAATAAGCCTGATGGCGTGTATTGCTATGGTCTGTTCAACAATACCAAATTTGGCCAGATGTGCAAAGAGCTTGTCGCTCATGGCGATGTTACTTCTCTGTCGATTCTCGCCAATCAGCTGAAGCAGAAGGGCCACGACGTTATGCACGGTATGATCCGTGAAGTCAGTCTCGTTCTGGCTGGTGCAAATCCCCAGGCATTTATCGAGGACATGGATCTGGCACATGGCGAAGATGCTGAGTATGAAGCTCGTATCTACCCTCAGGAGCCGATCATTTGTCATGGCGATGATGACTTTGAGGAACAGGAACCGGAAAATACGCCGCCCGAGGAGAATCCGGAAGGAAATCCAACCAACAAAAGTGAGCCGGAATCTAATCCGACTCCTGAAAATCAAAATGGGGAGGAAAATCCCGTGGAAAACAACAATCCCGCTACGAATCCGGAACTTCAGCACGCCGACGGTTCCGAAGAGACCATTCAGGATATCATTGACTCCATGAATGAGAAGCAGAAAAACGTTATGTATTATCTGGTTGCGACTGCCAGAGAAGAAAATAAGGAGGATTCCACTATGGCTCACAATGCCTTTGAGAGCGGTGCGAACACGACCGCTCAGCTCACTCGTGAGGACTTTGCTCTTCTTGCGAAGGAAGCCAAAGCCTGCAGCTCCCTGAAGGAAGCCGTTCTTGCTCACATGGACGACATGGAGGGTCTGTCTGACGCTCTGATGCATGCCGACTACGGCATCGAGAACATCGAGTATCTGTTCCCCGACGACCGCAATGTTACCCGTCAGCCTCAGTTCATCCAGCGCGACATGTCCTGGGTCTCCAGCGTTATGTCCGGTGTCCATCATGTTCCGTTCTCTCGCATCAAGTCTGTGTTCGCCGACATCACCGCCGACGAGGCCCGCGCTAAGGGTTATCTGAAGGGCAAGCTGAAGAAGGAAGAAGTCTTCACCCTGCTCAAGCGCTCCACCACGCCTCAGACCATCTACAAGAAGCAGAAGCTCGATCGTGATGACATCATCGATATCGTTGACTTCGACGTCGTCGCCTGGCTCAAGAGCGAGATGCGCATGATGCTCAATGAGGAAATCGCCCGTGCGATTCTGGTGTCCGACGGCCGTTCCACCGCCTCCGACGACAAGATCAAGGAAGACAACATCCGCCCGATCTGGACCGATGCGGACCTGTACACCATCAAGGTCGGTATCGACTCCGTTACCTACAATGATGACGACAAGCTGGCCAAGGAGTTCATCCGTCAGTGCATCAAGTCCCGCAAGGACTACAAGGGCAGCGGCAATCCCGCTCTCTACACCACCGAAGAGATGCTCACCAACATGCTGCTTCTCGAGGATGGCATCGGCCATCGTCTGTACAAGACCGAGGAAGAGCTTCGTACCGCTCTGCGCGTGAGCAAGATCGTGACCGTTCCCGTCATGGAGGGTCTGACCCGTGAGGTGACCCACGAGGCCGATTCCAAGGCTTACACCCACAGCCTGATGGGCATCATCGTCAACCTGACCGACTACACCGTCGGCGCCGACAAGGGTGGCGCGGTCTCTATGTTCGACGATTTCGATATCGACTACAACCAGCAGAAGTACCTGATGGAGACCCGTTGCTCCGGCGCTCTCACCAAGCCCTACAGCGCCATCACCATCGAGTCCTACGCGGTCAAGGCCGGCGGCTAATTCAAAATGGCGAAGTTTTGTGGGAAAATCGGCTATGCAACAATGGTCGAAGAGAGCCCAGGCGTATGGATCGAGAAGATCGTTGAACGTCAGCACTTCGGCGATTGGGTGTCGAACACCGCGAAGCTTCAAGCTCAGGAAGGTCTGAATGACGATTTGGTGATTGCGAACGATCTAAGCATCGTTGCTGATCCCTATGCCAAAAAGAACTTCCACTCGATCCGTTATGCAACATACATGGGAACAAAGTGGCGGGTGCGTATGGTTAAAGAGGCCTACCCCCGCCTCACCCTTGTGTTAGGAGGAGTATACAATGACTCGAATGGAAACCAATAGGCGGAAGTTTCATGAACTCCTTCGAAAGCTTCTTGGGTCCGATCAGGTTTATTACCAGAGGCCCGAGAACAAGCAAATGACGTATCCTGCTATTGTCTATAACCGTGATGAGATCAGCAATGGCCATGCGGACAATAGCATTTATAAGCAGGAATATGTCTATGCTGTCACCGTGATTGATCCAAATCCCGACAGTATTGTCGTCGATAAAGTATCGAAGATCCCCAGGACTCGATTCGTTCGACATTACACGCAGGATCGTCTCAATCATGACTTGTTTACCATATATTTCTAAGGAGGATCACATCCTATGGCTAATAAGCGTCTTATCTGGGATGCTGTTGGTGAGCGCCTGTATGAAACCGGCGTGGACCATGGCGTTCTGTACGTTATGGGTGACAACAATACCTATGGCGAGGGCATCGCTTGGAACGGTCTGACCGCGGTCAACGAATCTCCTTCCGGTGCTGAGTCCACCGCTCTGTATGCGGACAACATCAAATATCTCAACCTGCTCTCTGCGGAAGAGTATGGCTACACCATCGAGGCCTACTATTCTCCCGAGGAATTCGACCAGTGTGATGGTCTGGCGAGCCCGGTCGCCGGTATGACGATCGGCCAGCAGAAGCGCAAGATGTTCGGCTTCGTGTATCGTTCCCTGATCGGCAATGACACCGACGGCCAGGATCATGGCTACAAGCTGCACATCTGCTATGGCTGCCAGGCGTCTCCCTCTGAGCGCAACCACCAGACGGTCAACGACAGCCCCGAGGCCACCACTCTGAGCTGGACGGTCACCACTACCCCGGTGAATGTGACTGGCTATAAGCCCACTGCGTCCATCGTGATCGACTCCACCAAGATCGATCCGCAGAAGCTCACTGCTCTCGAAGATGTCCTGTTCGGTAAGGATCCCACTACGATGGGTGGCGAGGATGGCGTGGCCCCGAAGCTGCTGATGCCTGACGAGGTCATCAACCTTCTTAAGGCTGGCGGCTAAATCTATCTTTACGGAGGGGCCTCTTTGCGGGGGCTCCTCCTATCATTTTTATTTTTTGAAAAGGAGAAAGCACAATGTATAGGAGACCTATCACTTTTACGGATTACGACGGTAATCAGGTTACGGAGAATTTCGAGTTCAATCTGTCCAAGGCCGAACTCGTGGAAATGGAAGCCGAGTATCCCGGCGGGATGCAGGCCATGATTCAGAGAATTACGAAGGAGCGTGACGGTAAGGCCATCGTTTCGGTCATCAAGGACATCATCCTTCGTTCCTACGGTGAGCGTTCTCTCGACGGTCGTCGCTTCGTTAAGAACGAGGACATGCGCGAGAAGTTCTCTCAGACCGATGCATATTCCGAGCTTTTCATGGAGCTCGCGATGAACCCCGATAAGACGGCCGAGTTCATCAACAACATCATTCCGAAGATTCCTGACGCTCCCAAACCGGTGGAGTAAATTCAAAATGGTTGAAATGGAGGCTAGGGAATGCTTCGGCTGACGATACCCGAACAAGAGGTGTTCAATGACGACACGCAAGAGTTTAGCTTTACTAAAGAAGTAACGCTCCAACTTGAACATTCTCTAGTCTCTATTTCGAAATGGGAAGCCAAATGGCACATTCCTTTTCTTCGTAGGGAACCGATGACTCGTGAGCAGACGATCGATTATATTCGCTGCATGACAATCACCCAGAATGTTCCAAAAGAAGCGTACGAATTCTTGACAAATGAGAATATTAATACCGTTATGGCATATATCGATGACTCGATGACGGCCACCACTGTGAAACATCGTAAGAAATCGACTTCTCGTGAGGTTGTCACATCGGAGCTCATCTATTATTGGATGATAACGCTTAATATTCCCTCGCAATATGAGAAATGGCATTTGAACCGGCTTCTGACACTAATTGACGTGTGCAATGTGAAGAATGGAAAACCCGAAAAGATGTCTCGTCGAGAGACTGCTGACGAGTATCGTTCCATCAATGCTCGACGACGTGCAGAAGCCAAATTGGCTAGGAGATAACAGCAATGGCCCTTGTCGTTATGAAACAATCCGGCAGTTTGAAGAACTTTGAAGGGTTTCTTTATAAAAACCGGAAAAGGCGTCTCTACCAACTGCTGAACGAATATGGCAAGCAGGGGGTTGAACTTCTTCGTGATGCTACACCGGTGGATACGGGTAAAACCGCTACCGGATGGGATTACGAAATCGAGGTAAACTCCCAGGGCATTTCGCTTTATTGGGTTAACAATAACGTGAATGAGGGAGTTCCTATTGCTATTCTTATACAATATGGTCATGCGACTCGAAACGGTTCCTATGTGCAAGGAGTTGATTATATTAACCCAGCACTGAGACCTTTATTTGAGTCTATGGCTGCTAAGCTCTGGAAGGAAGTGAGTTGACGATGGCAACTAGTATTGACTATAGAATTGTCGAAGCTCAATTTCGAAATTCGAATTTTGAGAAGAACATTGCCCAGTCGACCGAGTCTCTGGAGCGATTCAAGCGATCCCTCGACGTCGATCAACAGGCTAAGAGCTTAGAGAAGCTCGATAATGCTGCTGATCTGGCTGGTATGAAGGGACTTGCACAGCAGGTTGACAAAGTAGCAGACAAATTTTCTGCTATGGGCGTTGTCGCATTTACGGCCCTTCAGCGAATCACAAATGCGGCAATCGACACCGGCGTTTCTTTGGTTAAATCACTTTCAATTGATCAGGTCACCGCTGGCTGGAACAAGTACGAGCAAAAGACGTCCAATGTTCAGACGCTCGTTAATGCAACCGGAAAGTCTGTTGACGAGATCAATGGATATTTGGAGAAGCTCATGATGTTCTCGGATGAGACATCGTATGACTTCTCAACGATGGCCCAATCTCTTGGTCAGATGGTCACCAGCGGTGGTGATATCGACCGACTGATTCCGATGATTGAGGGTATTGGTAATGCAACCTCTTTCGCCGGTAAAGGTGCCGCGGAGTTCTCTCGTTCGATCTACAACCTCAACCAGTCTTATGGTCAAGGATTCCTGACCCTTATGGACTGGCGAAGCCTTGAACTTTCTGGCGTTGCGTCTCAGCAGCTGAAAGAGACATTTATCGACGTTGGTAAAGCCCTCGGTACTTTGGACAAAAACGGGAGAACCGCAAAAGGTACTCTTGTTGATATCGGCAACTTCTCGACTACGCTCGCCGATAAGTGGGCTTCTCGAGAGGTTATGGAGCAGGCGTTTGGTCGCTTTGCTCAAGTGACAGAGGCGGCCTATAAGCTCGTTCAGAATGGTATGGCTGACACTTATAGTGAAGCCTACGCCATGCTGGATGGAGCCTTCGAGCAGGTTTACTATCGTGCGGCATTAGCTGCTCAGGAAGCAAAGACATTCGGAGAAGCCATCAACTCTGTTAAGGATGCGGTTAGCTCTGGCTGGATGACCACGTTCGATTATATTTTCGGTAGCTATGATAAAGCAAAAGAAATCTGGACAAATCTGGCGAATGATTTGTGGGATGTCTTTGCTGCTCCGGCAGAGGATCGAAATAGTATCCTGAAAGAGTGGGTTGAACTTGGTGGTCAGACTGCTTTGTGGGAAGGCTTAACGAACATTTTCAAGTCTCTCTTGAGCGTCATTGAGGCTGTTCGAGAGGGATTTAGCGAGATATTCCCCGCTAAGACGGGTCGGCAGTTAACGGACCTTACATTCCGATTCCGGGACTTTAGCGAGAAACTTGTTGCGAGCGAAGATACGCTGGCGAAAGTGAAACAGGTCGCATCTGGTCTCGCATCGATTGTTAAGTTGCTCATCACTCCGATTAAACTCGTTCTAGGCTTAGTTGGAAAGATCATAACGCAGGCTGCTCCACTTACCGGTTATCTTCTCTCCTTCTCTGCGACCATTGGCGGTTTGTTAACGAATCTTGTTAAGATGGTTGATGAATCGCGAGTGATCGAAGGTATATTCGCTACATTGAAGAGTGCAGTGGAAGCCGTTGGTGGGGCATTCATGTTCCTTGGGGGAATGCTTTCTACGAGCATTTCTGCTTTTACGGGAATCAACGTTCTTGACATTAACAATGTCACAACGTCTCTTTCCGAGATTCCTCCGATTGGTGAGCAGATCGCTAAAGTATTTGACACCATTGGTGAATCCGGAAAGAATGCATTTGGTAAGGCATCCCAGTGGGTATCTCAGCTGAAGGGCTGGGCATCCAGTGCCGCTTCGACTATTGGATCGTTCGCGAAATCCATCGCTTCTACATTGAAGCCTATCGGAGACCGCATCAAATCGATTTTCGAAGGTGTCACCTTAACCGATGCGATTGGCACAACGCTTCTTTTTGGTCTCTATGAGCAGATAAAGAAGATCGCTAAGGCATTTGCTGCAATGAAAACCAATTGGGCTGGCGTTGCTAAGGCGCTTACCAACGTTCTCAATACAGCCGGTGATACGCTGAAAGCATTCCAGAACAAAGTGAATGCAGAAGTGCTTAAGTCGATTGCTATCTCGATTGGTATCTTGGCAGCTTCTTTGTTCTTGATTTCCCGTGTAAAACCTGAAAACATGGGTAAGTCTCTTGCCGCTGTCGCATTGCTCTTTGGCGAACTGACTGCTATTCTTGGTATTATGAGCGGTAAGAAGATGACTGCTGGTAAGGCAGAGCTTCTTACATTGTCCGGTGCTCTGATCGGTATGTCCGTTGCTATTTCGATTCTGGCTGGTGCTTTGGCTAAGTTAACGGAATCAGCAAAGGATACATGGATGTTTGCCAAAGCGACCTTGGCAATTATCGCTATACTAGTAGCTTTGGAAAAGGTCGGCGTTGCACTTTCCACTAAAGTTGGCGAGAAGCAGGTCATGAAACTTGCTCTTGTCTTCCT
>CAMVLL010000053.1 GCA_947168315.1 uncultured Bacteroidota bacterium
TAAGGGGATTGTTTCCGTTAAATTCATTATGTAACCAGTGTCGCCTTGATTACTGATGCAAAGATATCTACAGATCTTCGGACTTCTTTTATACTAAAATTTCTGCTAAGGAAATCTAAAAACAGATCTTAGAAATATCATTATAAAAACTTCTATTTCAATTTCTTAAGTATATCTTTAGCGGGGAATGATAAAATCCTTCCTTGTCTTTGAATAGCAGACTTTGGAAGATTTCTCCAACTTGCTTATATCCACTGCCTGACTGTATGGTTTGCAGCCAGGACTCTCGAAGTCCCAGAGATTCTTTATCTATTTACTGGCTTGTATGCAGATGGAAATCCAATACTCAGTCTAATGCTCCAAAGGAGACTACTGTACTTCATCTTACCATCAAAATCAAGAAGTAGTAAGTATTCCTTTAATCCTTCCAACAGGAAAGACTCCGGGATATATCCCCAATCCAAATTAAAGAGGGGGTGATGTGTTTATTTATTATTCCTTTTTATAAATACGATATCTCTCTTTTTTACACATATTTTTCCTTTTAAGAAAGGAGAAAGAAAGAAAGAAAGAAAGAAAGGAAGAAAAAGGAGAATAATGATGAAATGCTATATCCAGAGGATACCAATCTTTCAAACACCAGGGGCTTTTCTAAAGGCAATATCTGTAGAGTTGAGCAGGGATTTGAACCTTTCCAATAACCGTCTTTATAAGATACTACATTTCAAGCAATTAACAATTAGGATAAAAAGCTCTTATATTAAAGAGTCGCATTTTAGTAATATATTCCTTCAATATATCAACTTATCTCGCCTCATTTCTAAGGTATTCAGTCTAAGAATCCATCTTAAAAAGAGCCCTAGGGAAATCTATAATCAGATTGAGGAACCCACTCAGAGATACTTCATTCCATGTTTAAAAGGAATCAGTATTAAGAAGATAGGGTTATCCCCACTCAGCGTAACAAAGCAAGAGCTTCTGGCTCTTCATCTTGGGAACTTAAACTTGCGGGCGGTCAATTTCCTTTAACTTGTAAAGGACATTTTTTATCGGGCATCTCATCCCATTAAACCTCTCTGACTAGCCTTATTCCTCAAACCACAGAAGGCTAATACCGCAGTCATATACTTTCCAAGACTTTTTCAGGCCTGTAGGGGCTTGAGCTGCCGTTAACCTCGGTACTATGTTGGTATCACTACCTGTACCTACTAACCCTACGTCTAAGCTTCTATTTATTCCCTCGTGGAATCTAGTTAAGCTGAATCAGTGCTGTGGCACTGGGCCTTGGTTCTTGTGAAAAAGAGACCAACCCTTATAAAGAGAAATCCTCATCAAGTAGTGCAGTACTTAATGAGGAGTTTCTGATTATATAGTTGGCCTAAGCCTACTTTATCAAATCTCTGTTGCTTACCAAGCACTGCACTACTCGTTTCACTGAAGCAAAGGTATCACCAAGATTTCAGCTTTCATCCACACTAAAAATTCTACTAAGGAAACCTAAAAATAAATCGAAAACCTATCCAGAAGTGCTTCATTCTAAGATCTTATCAGAAGATTAGAGGTTATCATGATGCTACTCTTTTCATTATTGAGAATACATTTCAACATCAGAGCAATAGTACTGCATCTGTGAAGAGGAAGTTCAGGATGTGGAGATGCGACATACCAAGGGATAATGCCCCACTTTCCTCAGATGCTGGTAAGAACATCACAAGGTTCAAGGTGCAGAGGCTCAATAGGATGAGGAATCCTTGGGTTTACCTGAGGCTTCAGAAGAAGGCTGAGCAGGGGACAATGGGCAGGACTGAGATACACGACATAATAATGACGTATTTCTCTTGATGTTAATATGGAATAGTTAGTCGGGGTAAGGGATTCTTAGTGATTTCCTTACCTCTTTTTATTAGGAAATTTAGGTGATTGCCCTACTACAACACATAATTTAAACTTTTTAAATTAAGTACTCAAATGAAACGAAACGCGTATTTAACATTATCCATATATAACTATATTATTTTTGTCTGGATCTCTTTAACCTTGTTCATAATAGTATCTGGCAACATTTTAGCATATACATTCTCAGTTATACGTGAATTTGAATGACCTAATATCTTACTTACCGACACCATATCTACCCCTGAATTCAATAGGATTGTAGCGAAAGTATGTCTGGCAAGATGGGAATGAAGGTTTTTCTTTATGCCACAAATAGCACCCAGTTCCTTCAGATAGGCATTAAACTTTACATTCGAAAGATTAGGTAACTTACCATCATACTTGGTTAAAATACTTTCGGCTATAGGCAACAACGGAATCTTTGATAATACTTTTGTCTTATGTCTATTCTTGACAATCCACCTGTTTCCTTTATCATCAATAACAAAATCTTCATCTTTCAAACTAGCCAAATCAGTAAAAGCCAATCCTGTATAGCATTCAAAGATAAACAAATCCCTTATTTTAGCCAGTCTTTCAATAGTTATCTTCTTGTTCTTTATCTTCCTTACTTCATCAAGCGTTAATGGTTCAATCTCTTTCTGTTCCTTCTTAAGAGTGATTTTAAAAGGGGATACCTTGATATACCCTTCTTCTACTGCTAGCTTCAAGATCTTCTTCAGCTGCTTCATCTTCTGAATGGCTGTGTTATTGCTCATAAAACCAAGAAGAAATACAAAGAAATTTTCAACAAACAAAGGAGTGATACTCTTAACCATGATATCATCCTTCTTCAGGGTTTTAATATAGGAGGCAAGGTATTCTGTGGTTACTTTATATTTGTTTAAGGTGGTTTTAGTTATAATACCCCTCTCTATCTTCTTTTCAATCTGTTTATTGTGTTCCTTGAATAGTTGAAGGATGGTAATCGAATTACTTTTAAAACCATTCTTGAAGATATCTGTAAAAGTATCTACAGTAATCTCCATACCATTCTTGATCATTTCAGTTTCAATGTTGTAACACTTTGTCCTCAAAGTCTGCAAATAATCATTAATACCAGAATCACCCTTTACACATTGTCTCTTTGAGTCAAAATGTACTGAGTCTATTCTCCTGTCCAAGGTAATATACTTTCTTCTTCCATTAATAATTATAGATAATTCTATTGGACTAAGTCCATCCTTTTGGGATTTTGATGCTCTGCAAAGGAAACTAATTTTCATTTTTGACATATTAAATTATGAACTTTAAATTGATAAATCAACATATTTCAGTCGCAATTTACAACGATATCCAGTCGCAAAATCTAACATCAAAAAAGGATAATCAAGACGCTTTTTAAGAAAACAAGAAAGCCCTAACTTATTGAAAGTAAGGGCTTTAAACTAATCTTAAAATCATTTCCGCGGAGAGACAGGGATTCGAACCCTGGGAACGGTTACCCGTTCACCGCATTTCGAGTGCGGCCCAATCGTCCACTCTGGCATCTCTCCTTGAACGACGTGCAAAAATAAGTGCTTTTCACAACTTCTGCAAATACTTCCTCTGAATTTTGCAATAAATCTTTTTGGTTCGTATTTTTGCATGTTCAACATTATAACTGTATGATATATCCCAAAAACTATGAACAAAAAATTGGTTTTGACAGCATTCGCATGCTGTTGAAAGAGAAATGTCTCAGCACGTTAGGAGAACAACGTGTGGAGGAGATGTCTTTCTCAAACCAATACGACGACATCCTAAGCCGCTTGAACGAAATAACTGAATTTATACGCATCATCCAGGAAGAAGACTCTTTCCCTAATCAGTTCTTCTTCGATATCCGTCCTTCCCTCCATCGTGTGAAAGTAGAAGGAATGTATCTGGATGAGAACGAGTTATTCGACTTGATACGGTCCCTGGAAACAATTAGGGATATCATAAAGTTCCTTTCCAAAGAAGAAGCAGAGGATAATCACCCCTATCCTGCCCTGAAAAAGCTGGCCGGTGACGTGATGATCTTTCCTCAGCTGATTGACAAAATCAGTAACCTCATTGATAAGTTCGGTCGTATAAAAGATAATGCCTCTACAACTCTTTTACAAATACGAAGAGACCTGAGTCGTACCTCTAATAGTATCTCACACACACTGAACAGTATCTTGAGAAGCGCTCAATCCGAAGGCTTTGTCGACAAAGATGTCACACCGACCATGCGAGACGGTCGTTTGGTGATACCGGTTGCTCCCGCCTTGAAACGTAGAATCAAGGGTATCGTACACGATGAGTCCGCATCCGGGAAAACCATCTTTATTGAACCGGAGGAGGTTGTCGAGGCAAATAACCGTATACGTGAATTAGAGGGTGAGGAAAAACGAGAGATTATCCGCATCCTGACGGAATTCTCGACTGAGATTCGTCCTTATATCCCTGATATACTACAATCGTACGAGTTCCTCGCAGAAATTGACTTCATACAAGCTAAGGCACATTTTGCTCTTCGCACCAATAGTGTTCAGCCTGCATTGGAAAACAAATTGGTCATTGACTGGGGACATGCCATTCATCCATTACTGCAAATATCTCTAGCCAAGCACAACAAAAAAGTGGTGCCATTGGATATAGAACTGAACAAGAAGCAACGCATCTTGATCATCTCGGGGCCAAATGCAGGTGGAAAATCTGTTTGTCTGAAGACCGTCGGTTTATTACAGTATATGTTGCAATGCGGAATGCTCATTCCTGTCAGCGAGAGTAGCCATGCAGGTATCTTCAACAGCATCTTTATTGATATAGGTGATGAGCAAAGTATTGAGGATGAGTTGAGTACTTACTCCTCTCACCTGACAAATATGAAGATGATGCTGAAGTATTGCAATTCGCATAGCCTCATCCTTATCGACGAATTTGGTGGAGGCACAGAACCACAGATCGGTGGCGCCATTGCCGAAGCCATTCTGAAACGCTTTAACGAGAAGAAGACCTTTGGTGTCATCACAACTCATTATCATAACCTGAAGCAATTTGCCGAGGATCATGAAGGTATCGTTAATGGAGCCATGCTTTACGACCGTCATCTGATGCAAGCGCTCTTCCAACTTCAGATAGGTAACCCAGGAAGTTCGTTTGCCGTAGAGATAGCCCGAAAGATTGGTTTACCTGAAGAAGTAATATCTGATGCATCTGAACTGGTGGGGAGCGATTATATCAATGCTGACAAGTATTTGCAGGACATCGTACGTGATAAACGGTATTGGGAAAACAAACGGCAGAACATCCGCCAACGAGAAAAGCACATGGAGGATATTATCGCCAAGTACGAGTCGGCTGTTCAAGACTTAGAGAAAGGTCGAAAAGAAATACTCAACAAGGCGAAAGAGGAAGCTGAGGAACTGTTGAGAGAATCTAATTCCCGCATTGAGAATACCATACGCTCCATCAAAGAGGCACAAGCAGATAAGGAACGGACCAAACAGGCTCGCATGCAGCTTGATGAGATGAAAAACAAGCTTAAAGAAGAGGAAGAGAAGACTTTGGACGATGAGATCACTCGGAAGATGGAACAATTGCGTGAACGACAAAAACGAAAGAGAGACAAGAAAGCCCAGAAGAAAAAAGAAGTCGCCCCACAAAAGTCTGTTGAGGAAAAGCCTATTGCCGTGGGTGATAACGTTCGCATCAAAGGACAGAACGGAATTGGAAAGGTTGTTGAGCTGAACGACAAGAACGCAGTCGTCATCTTCGGTATGCTGAAGACTACCGTCAAGACCGACAAACTGGAGCGAAGCGATAAGACGGCTCAACCAACTCAAGCCATGGCTAAGTCTACATTCGTGAGCACACAAACTCAAGACCAGGTATATCAGAAAAAGCTGAACTTTAAACAAGATATTGACGTTCGAGGTATGCGAGGGGATGAAGCCATCCAGGCTGTCACCTATTTCATCGACGATGCCATACTGCTTGGTGTGAGCAGAGTACGCATCCTTCACGGCACTGGATCAGGCATTCTCCGTACCCTTATCCGCGATTACTTATCTACCGTTTCCGGAGTAGCTCATTTCCAAGATGAGCATGTTCAGTTTGGTGGAGCTGGAATTACCGTTGTAGATTTGGAATAATCACGAATTATTTTGTAATTTCGCACCCGTTTTTAACAAGAACCTTTATGAAATCATTAAAAGAACTATACCGTATCGGCGTAGGTCCTTCCAGTAGTCATACGATGGGACCTCGATATGCCGCCCAACTTTTTCTCAAACGTCATCCTGAGGCCAAAGCTTTTGAAGTAACCCTATTCGGCAGTTTGGCCGCCACAGGGAAAGGTCACATGACCGACAAAGCCATTCTGGACATTCTTCAACCTGCTGCTCCTACTGAAATTATATGGAACGCCCATCTGTTCTTTCCTTTTCATCCCAATGCCATGACATTCAAGTCGAAAGATGAGAATGGCAAAATAACCGAAGAATGGACAGTCTATAGTATTGGTGGAGGAGCATTGGCAGAAGAAGGCAATCACCAAATAGAGTCGCCCGATATCTATGAGATGACGAAGTTGAGTGAGATTATGTACTGGTGCGAACAAACCGGACATAATTATTGGGAGTATGTAGAGCAATGTGAAGGTCCTAAGATATGGGATTATCTGGCCAATTGTTGGGAAGTGATGAAAAGATGCATTGAACGTGGATTAGAGCATGAGGGAGTTCTCCCTGGCCCTCTTAACCTACGCAGAAAAGCAGCTACCTATTATATAAAAGCAAAAGGATATAAGGACAGTCTTCGTTCCAGAGGTTTAGTCTTTGCCTATGCGTTAGCCGCAACTGAGGAAAATGCATCGGGTGGTGAGATTGTGACTGCTCCTACCTGTGGTTCGTGCGGAGTTGTTCCAGCCGTATTATATCATCTTCAAAAGAATCATGATTTCAGCAATATCCGCATCTATCGGGCCCTCGCTACTGCAGGACTGATTGGCAATATTGTGAAGGCGAATGCTTCCATCTCTGGAGCAGAAGCAGGCTGTCAGGCTGAGGTAGGCGTAGCTTGCTCTATGGCTTCCGCAGCATCCTGTCAACTATTTGGAGGAAGTCCGGCACAGATTGAATATGCTGCGGAAATGTCACTGGAGCACCATCTTGGAATGACCTGCGACCCTGTCTGCGGATTAGTACAGATTCCATGCATCGAACGAAATGCATATGCTGCCGCGCAAGCATTGGATGCCAATATCTATGCTTCCTTTACCGACGGACACCATCGCGTATCCTTCGACAAAGTAGTCAAGGTAATGAAACAAACGGGAAAAGATTTACCTTCGCTCTACAAGGAGACCAGCGAAGGAGGATTGGCAAAGAACTATTGATTCTAATCTACCGAAACAGTATCTTCCGGTTGTTCGGAAAGAGGAACATCCACCGCTTCCTCATCACGTTCGATGGACATCTTACCAGACGGAGTGATGATAATTGTAAAAGGAACATACAAATCTGTCATAGGGAAACTGACGCTTGCAGCAAGCACGATGTTCCCGTTGGCAGATTCCGTTTTCTCATGGTCGAAGACCAAACCTTCCAAAACAGATTTTTCCAGATATGACTCTGTCAACAAGGAAGCAAAGTCACGTTTTGTAAAGATTTTATTATATAAATTCGATTGATCGTTCCGCTTAATATTCAATACGACACGATTATCAGCAAACAAACCCATCTCACTTTTCACATGAGGTAAAGAGTCGGTTGCCGAACGTTCGATATAAAGTTGATACTTCTTTCCGCCTGCCTCGATAACATCAGAGAATTGAGAAGACTGCATCCTCTGCAACCCCGTCTGTTCATCGACTTTATCAATTTGGAAGACTGTCTGTTCATCTGATACGTTAGATGATGGCTTTTTCCCCGTACAATTCCAAAGTAAGCAAGCGAATATAATTAGTAATAGATATTTCATAACGTTTATTTTACGGGACAAAATAACGAAAACTGAATGATACTTGCAAGGAAAGGACAATGTTTTTCATTTTTGGCATAAAAAAGTGACATTTTCATACTAGAATATAAAATATTTACTATTTTTGTCAAGTCATTTTCAAAATTTAAAAACAATATGAGTAAAAAGCAAAAGCGCTATTTTCTACCGGAGGATGAAATACCAAGATACTGGTATAATATTCAGGCAGATATGAAGAACAAACCGTTACCTCCGTTGAATCCACAAACAAAACAACCACTGAAGGCAGAAGATTTATATCCAATCTTTGCCGAGGAATTATGTCGCCAAGAGCTAAATCAGACAGATGCATGGATTGAGATTCCTGAAGAGGTTCGTGAGATGTATAAATACTACCGTAGCACACCGTTGGTACGTGCTTATGGTTTGGAAAAGGCATTAGGGACTCCTGCTCACATCTATTTCAAGAACGAGAGTGTCAGTCCTGTAGGTTCACATAAGTTGAACTCTGCCCTTCCTCAAGTTTATTACTGCAAGCAACAAGGTGTAACCAACATTACAACAGAGACTGGTGCCGGTCAATGGGGAGCCGCTCTTTCTTACGCAGCAAAGGTATTTGGTATTGAAGCAGCTGTTTATCAAGTAAAGATCAGTTTCGAACAAAAGCCTTACCGCCGCAGTATCATGCAGACTTTTGGTGCTGTTGTAACTCCTTCTCCATCCATGTCAACCCGTGCTGGAAAAGATATTCTGACAAAATACCCAAATCATCAAGGTTCTTTGGGTACAGCAATCTCTGAAGCTGTTGAGTTAGCAATGACTACACCAAACTGTAAATATACATTAGGCTCAGTATTGAATCACGTTGCTCTTCATCAGAGTATTATCGGTTTGGAAGCTGAAAAACAGATGGAGATGGCAGGAGAATATCCTGATATGGTCATCGCTTGTTTCGGTGGTGGCTCGAATTTCGGTGGTGTTTCCTTCCCATTCATGCGTCATAACATTTTGGAAGGCAAGAAAACTCGATTCATTGCTGCTGAGCCAGCTTCATGTCCGAAGCTTACACGCGGTAAATTTGAATACGACTTTGGTGATGAGGTTGGTTATACCCCACTTCTCCCAATGTTTACATTAGGTCATAACTTCCGTCCAGCGAACATTCATGCAGGCGGTCTCCGTTATCACGGTGCAGGTGTCATCGTTTCACAGTTACTGAAAGACAAGTTAATGGAAGCTGTTGACATCCAACAACTGGAATCATTCCAAGCTGGTATCTTGTTCGCTCAAGCAGAAGGAATCATCCCAGCTCCAGAATCCTCTCATGCAATTGCTGCCACCATTCGTGAGGCTAACAAGTGTAAGGAGACAGGAGAAGAGAAGGTTATTCTGTTCAACCTCTCAGGTCATGGTCTGATTGATATGTCGGCATACGACCAGTATTTGGCTGGTAACTTGATGAACTACTCATTGAGTGATGAGGAAATTGCCAACAACCTGAAGGAAGTTGAAGATTTACAAGTAAAATGATTGCGTAAACCAAATTAACTCCTATCTTTGCACCGCTATGATATCATATCAAGCGGTGATGGCCTCTTCGTCTATCGGTTAGGACGCAAGATTTTCATTCTTGAAAGGGGGGTTCGATTCCCCCAGAGGCTACACAATAAAAGGGACTGAAAGATAATCAGTCCCTTTTATTGTATATACCCCCTATCTATTTGGATTCTTTTAACTAAAAAAATAGACTCAACAAGTTATTCAAATGTAAATCTTTGTATCTTTGCTTAATAGGAATCGTTGATAGTTACCATGAAAGCACGGATTCTACTCTTATGGATAGGCATTGGCATCATGACCTGCATCTCTTTCTCGTGCGGGAAAGGGACAAGACATGCTTTGTATCATGAGATTGATTCCTTGAACAAACGTGCTTATCACTTGCATTACATCAACTTGGAACAATCGGCTTCCATCGCTGATCAGGCTTTTCAACTCTCCAAGGACTACCCTTCCCTACATGCTGCCGCATTAAACAATAAAGCCTTTTGCACCTTCATGCAAATGGACTTCGATAAGGCGGAACAAGAGTTTAAACAAGTCTATAGTCTGACTGATAATGAGGTGGAACTGCTGATTGCAGATGTTGGCTTAATGAAGATTTATCAGCGAATATCCATGAACAAGGAATTCTATGACTATCGCACCAGCGCTCTGCAACGCATTCGCCGTATTAAAGATGATAGTCTATCTATCTCCCATCCTGATGACTGGCAACGGTTCAATTATGCTCAGACTGAATTCTCTATCACCTCAGGTGTTTACTATTATTATCTGCAACAAGAGGAACAATCCCTCGACGAGATCAATCAAATCCAGGAGAACAATGCCCTCCGAAATGATACGGCCCAACTCCTTTATTATTATTATATGCGAGGATCTGGCGGTATGTACACGGCAGAAACTCCACAAGATATTACTTTAGGTGAGTTTCTTTATCTGTTGGAATGTTATAACATCTCAAAAGATAAAGGATATATCTATTTCGAAGCCAACAGTCTGCAAGCTTTTGCCGAGTTGTTGATGGATGAGAAAAACTATGCTTTGATTTCCGAAAGGCGTCCGAACTTGCTACGTCTCATCAACACGAAAGACCTTCCTTGGGATGAGCTGATCCTTTCCATGGCAAACGAAGCACTGCAACTCTTTAAGCAATATGGCGATATGTACCAGATATCCGGCTCATACCGTACTTTAGCTTCTTGTTGCAATGCTTTAGGAAGATATGATGAAGCACTGAATTACCTAACCGAGGCCTTGGAATACGTAAATAAGCATCATGAGAAATATTATACCAGCAAAGGACCCGACGACCGACTGAAAACATACGTTCCTAATTCGACTGAATCGACTGAATTGATTTGGAATAAGGAAGGAATCAAAACTGTTCACGAATGGATTAACCGTCTTAGGGAACAGTTAAGTGTAACATACGCGGCACTTGGAATGAAACAAGAGTCGGATTATAACCGAAACATATATCTGGACTTGCTGAATTATACTCGTCAGGACAAAGAGTTGGAAAGCCATTATATGGCCTTGGAGAAAGAATCCAGTCAGCTGAACCTCCTAATGGCACTTGTAGGACTTGCAAGTGTCCTCTTTATTCTGCTCTTCCTCCTTTTATATAAATTATGGAAGAAACGGAATTCCGCCTATATCGAAAAACTGAAGAAGACTTTGGAGATTTGTCAACGGATTACTGCCTCCATCCCTGTAGAAGCCAATGATATTGAGGATGTAACAGACTCAATCTTGATGAATGTCAAAGAAGATATCCTTCAATTAGTCAGTGGGAAAGACCTAAAAATACGGATCATCGACCAAGAGGAAACCGAGGAGACATCAGAAGAGAACCATCTTGTTTTGCAGAAGTTCCCTCTAACGGCCTCATCCAATAAGACGACGCTCGGAAATGTTGAATTATACTCTCCGACCCGATTGAAAAACGAGAATCGGGACTTGATGAAAATCATCACACCTTACATAGCTTGGGCACTCGAGAATGGACAGACCTTCATTTCTTTGGGTGATGAACAGAAGATGCTGGAGAAAGAACGCTATGTACATCAACAACATCTGATTGAGAACAAACAGCAGAATATTGTAAAGAAAGCATGTCTGTTCATTGTTACTAGTATCACTCCATATATCGACCGTATCATCAATGAAGTCCATAAGCTCATAGCCTTAGGCTATCTTCATAACGATCGTATCAAACAAGAAAAATACACCTACATCAATGAGCTGGTCAACAGCATCAATGAGTATAATGACATTCTCTCCTTGTGGATCAAGATGCGTCAAGGCTCACTGAACCTGAATATTGAAAATTTTGAACTGAATCCACTTTTCGAGATTGTCTCGAAAAACCGCAAGTCGTTTGAAATCAAGCAACAACAGCTGACTATCACCCCAACGTCAGCCATTATAAAGGCCGATAAGGCTCTAACATTGTTCATGATCAACACCCTCATGGACAATGCACGGAAATACACATCAAAGGGTGGAAAGATTGACGTGTTTGCCAACGAGACTGATAATTACGTTGAGATTTCCATTCAAGATAATGGCCCAGGATTATCGGAAGAAGACCGCTCACATATCCTTAATGAGAAAGTTTACGACTCTCAGAAGATTGGCATGCAAGGAGTCAAGGATACCAACGAACTTCAAACGAATAAGGGTTACGGCTTTGGTTTGATGAATTGTAAAGGTATCATCGAAAAATACAAGAAGACTAACCCACTCTTCCACGTATGCTCATTCGACATCGATAGTAAAGTGGGTGAAGGTAGCCGTTTCTTCTTCCGCTTACCTAAAGGTGTTCAGAAGGTTATGTACATCTGTTTGGCATTATTACTCCCATGTTTCACAGCTTGTATGGAGGATTATACAGGAACATCCGAACAGGCACTGACCGAAGCTGATTCCATCCAGTATAATGACCAATGGCTAGACATGGCTGATAAATATGCGAACCTCACTTATGAGAGCAATCTTAATGGAGAATACGAGGAAGCTGTGGCCTGTGCTGATACAGCCCTGATCTATCTCAACGAGCATTACCGCATCTATAGTGGGAAGAAAGAGCCATTGGCGACACTGAAAGGAGAAGGTCCGACAGCCGAGCTGACATGGCTGAACGAACATTTTCTGACCGACTACTATATCTTCCTGGATGTGAGAAATGAGGCTGCTGTGGCCTTTCTTGCACTCAAGGATTTCGAGAACTACCGATACAACAATGTGGCATATACGGCACTCTATAAACAAATTAGTAAGGATTCCTCTTTGGAACAATACTGCCAGCGCATGCAGAACTCGTCGAATAGCAAGACGATTGCCATCGCAATGTTTATTGTGCTCTTCATTGCCTTTGTCATTGGTTACTACATCCTGTATTTCCGTCACCGACTGACCTACCGCTATGATTTGCAGCAAATCCTTGAGATCAATAAGCAAGTGTTCAAGACTCCTGCTTCTATTACGCAAACAGATCATCGTGACCGCCAAATCGTTAACGAACTGATACAAGCCGTTTCTGAAGGAATGAACGAGATAATCACGACCGACCGAATTGGTTTACTGGTTTTCAACGAGGAAGACAATTCATCACATACAGCCTTCTCGCCAGCACATAAAGATGAGATGGAGAATGAGGAGATGCTCGATATGATGAATAAATGTTACCAAAGTCAGAAGGCGTTGTGGACAGAAGGAAACAAGATCAAATGCTTGCCATTGTGGGTAGAAGCCGGTAGCGAAAACCACTGCATCGGCGTGCTCGGCATTCAATACACCTACGACAATGAGCGGGAAAACGACCGTCTACTCGTAGAATTGGTTGCCAGCTACATCGCTATCATTGCATATAACGCAATTGTCTTGATGACGAGGAAATATCAAGACATCGAGAGCGCTCAAGACGAGGCGAACAGAGCCATCCACGAAGAGAATCAATTGCACGTCCAAAACCAGGTATTGGATAACTGTCTCTCAACCATCAAGCATGAGACAATCTATTATCCAAACCGCATCAAACAGATCATAGAGAAACTTCAATCACAAAAGGATGCGGCAAAAGAGGAAGAAGACATCCACATGGTGGAAGAACTAGTAGGATACTATAAGGATATCTTCATGATACTGAGCTCGTGTGCAGCCAAACAGCTGGAAGATATCACGTTCAGAAGAGAGATCCTACATAGCGGACTCATCGGTGAACATATACTCAACTATTTCAAGAGGAAGACAAAGAAACAAACCGGAGAAATAACTTTCGACGTGCAATACGATGATGTATATTTCTACGGAGATGAGATCCAATTGAAGTATCTGCTTGAGAATTTAGTGAACGAAGCACTCTCCTATCAGGCTGACGGACAGTTAAGCCTGCGTATCTATAAGGAACGCGACTTCGTAAGGTTCGATTTCACCGATACGCGAAGAAACAAGACCCAAGAAGAATTGAACCTGCTCTTCAATCCACATCTTTCTCATATTCATGAGGAGAACGAGGATGTGCTGACAGGTACGGAATATTTGATTTGCAAACAGGTCATCCGTGAACATGACGAATATACCGGAAAGCGAGGATGTCGCATCAACGCACAAGTCGCTCAACCGGAAGGATTTACAGTCTGGTTTACGGTTCCTGCTGCCCCTCATCGAAATAAAAACACAAACCAATATGAATAAGAATTTTAAAGTCATCATCGTAGAAGATGCGAAACTGGAATTGAAAGGCACGGAAGAGATTTTCAGAAACGAAATCCCTACCGCAGAGATTATTGGAACAGCCATGACGGAGAAAGAGTTTTGGGAACTGATGAAACAGCAGGTTCCCGACCTCGTCCTGCTTGATTTGGGATTGGGAGGATCTACCACAGTCGGCGTAGATATTTGTACCACCTTACGAAAGAACTACCCTGACATCAAAGTACTCATCTTCACAGGTGAGATCCTGAATGAAAAACTATGGGTAGACGTCTTGGATGGAGGTGCTGACGGAATTATTCTCAAGACTGGAGAGTTGTTGACAGCCATCGACGTGCAAGCAGTCATGGAAGGAAAGCGGTTGGTCTTCAACGAGCCTATTTTAGAGAAGATAGTTTACCGTTTCAAGCAATCCGTTCTTCAAGAACAAAAGAAACAAGAGGCTATCATTGCCTACGATATTGATGAGTATGACGAGCGTTTGCTCCGTCACCTTGCTTTGGGATTCACCAAGGAGATGATAACCAACCTGAAAGGAATGCCTTTTGGCGTGAAATCATTGGAGAAGCGTCAAAACGATTTGGTCAACCGTCTGTTTGTTTCGGAAGATCGGATCGGGGTAAACGCTACCCGGTTGGTCACCAGAGCTTTTGAATTAGGTATTTTGAACATTGATCATCTTGAACCAGATGAGGAATAGTCGTTCACATTTCCTTCATATCGCTACTATCTTCTTCATTCTGACAGTAGTTGTAGCCTTATGCTCATGGGTTGGAAGTATCTATGAGCTGGGAAACGTACAGAATTTAATTAGTCCTGAGGGACTACGATGGATGCTTCGGAATGCGATAAGCCAATACATACAGACTCCTGCCTTACAGTATGTACTCATTCTTTTGATGGGACTGGGAATAGCTTACGAATCCGGGCTCTTGCAAAGCCTATGGAAGGCCGTCAGGTATCAGAAAACACGTTCGATGAAGGAAAGGCGTGCACTCATTCTCTCGGTCATCGTCATCATTATCTACACATTGTTGATATTCTCGATAACGGTTACTCCATGGACCATCCTGAGAAATGTTACAGGCACCCTCGAAAATTCTCCTTTCTTACAAGGACTGCCCTATCTTATATCTGTAGGAATAGGATTTGCCGGTATGGTATTCGGATTTGCTTCAGGGAGATTCCGTACCGATCGTGAGATTATCCGAGGTATGGGTAGTTTGATTGTACGTTATTACGAGTACTTCATCATTTTGTTCTTCGTCGTTCAATTCTTCACCTCTCTTACCTACTCACGTTTAACGGAATGGCTTCACATAGGAAGTGTTTCTTTGCACTTTTTATTTCTGGCTTGCTGTTATTTACCTCTCCTTTTGATTGTTCTACGCAAAGAATAGAGGCAGAAAGAAAAAAAGGAAGAAAAAACTTGGAGTTTTCACTAAAAGACTATACCTTTGCCCCGCTAAATAAAGCTGGTTCCGTAGCTCAGCTGGATAGAGCAACAGCCTTCTAAGCTGTGGGTCTTGGGTTCGAATCCCAACGGAATCACTTTTTTGAATATCAAGCACTTACAATTGTACAGAAATGTACATTGTAGGTGCTTTTTTTCGTTAATGGGTCACAACTTCCACGCTTTTAGGCGGTTTTGAATGGTTTTAAACGCTGGGAATGACAACATTTATAGCAACATTTTAATATGGCAACAATTAAAATTAAGACTGACTCACGTCAAAGACAAGCAAACAGACAGCCGATTGTATTGTTCATCCGTTATGGCGACAACAACCGACTTACAATCAACACAGGATTCTACGTAGAACCTGGAGAAGACTTCGACGACACACTGCTGTTCACCGGAAGGGAAAAGAAATGCATCATCCGTAACCTCAAACTGACCGGCATCCTCAACGAAGCACAACTCCTGAGCATGGAAATCGGTGACAAGTTCCAGGTGATGGACAAAAACCAGGTAAAGGCACTCTTCATGGAAAGATGCTTCGGTCGCAAGCTAAAACCAAAGAAAGCGAAGAAAGCCACCTTCCTCGACTTCATGCAGAAGTACTGCGACCTGAAGAGCAGCCAAGGCACCAAGAGAGTCTATACCGGCACCATGAGGAAGATAAAGAGCTTCGATCCTGAATGTACCTTCCAGACCATGAACATGGAATGGCTCACAAGGTTCGAGGCTTACTGTGCACAAACCATGAAGATAAACGCCTATGCCATTCACCTAAGGAACATAAGGACAGTGTTCAACTATGCCAGGGATGAAGAGATAACCACACTCTACCCCTTCAGGAAGTTTAAGATCAAGCATGAGGAAACGAAGAAGAGGGCAATGCCTATCGAGCAGCTCAAGGAACTGCGTGACATACCATGTGAGGAGTACCTGGAGAAATACAGGGATATGTTCATGCTCTCATTCTACCTCATGGGTATAAACATGGGTGACCTTCTGCACCTGAAGAAGGAAGATCTTGTCAACGGAAGGATAGAATACCATCGTGCCAAGACAAACAAGCTCTACTCCATTAAAGTTGAGCCGGAAGCAGAAAAAATCATTAGGAAGTACAAAGGGAAGAAGTATCTGCTCAATCCTTTGGATCACTACAGTGATCACCTGGAGTTCGTCCGGCACATGAACAGGGAACTGAAGAAGATCGGGACGATGGAGAGGAAAGGAAGAGGTGGGAAAAAATTACGGGAACCACTGAACGACCAGCTGTC
>CAMVLL010000054.1 GCA_947168315.1 uncultured Bacteroidota bacterium
TCGCAGCTGGCTCTGTAAACATTACAGCAACTTACAATGGCTTAACTGGTTCAACTACAGTTGCTACTCCAGCTTTGCAAACAGGCGTTGTAACAATCACTCCGACTATCTTTATCATTAAGAGTGATGTTTATGTTTTGGGCGCTCCGACAAAGGTTGGTGATGAAGAGACTGTTACATTAGAGTTAGAGGCTGAAACAGGTGCATATGCACATGATGGTCGTTACATTGAGAACCCATCAGAGTATTTCTTGCCGATCACAATTAAGTATCCTATTAAGAACTATCGCGTTCAGGAAGGTGATGCTGAAGTTATTGATACACAAGATCCTGCTGGTGTTAAAGCTGTTATTCAAAGAATCGTTAATGGTTTGACTAAGGATGGTGTAACATTCGGTGAATATGATTATCAACTTTCTGCATTTGCTATCTTCACAGCTACTGTTTCACAAACATACGCTTTGTATGAATATCCTCTTTATAGAGTTGCTGAAGACGGTACTCAGACTTTGGTTGGTAAGTTTGTTATGAAGGAATCAACATTTAGCGAAGTTACTCCTAAGGAAGAAGCACACCCATCACACGCTGCTCATTACATCTATGGCCACGGTCAAAAGGGTGGAACTAACGCTGGTGGTGGTATCATCAATGCTGACTAATGAATTATAATCTCTAAATTATTAATTAATTAAGAAAAACGTAAGATTATGAAATTAAAAAATATAGCTCTTTCATTACTTTTCGTAAGTGTATGCGTTACATTGAACGCACAGAGCACAAAGGACAATTACTATACTCCAAAATGGAGTGATAATATCTTCGTTAGCGTTGGCGGTGGTGTTTACTCTATTTATAATGATGGTTTTGTAAAAGGTAATCCTTATTTCAATGTATCACTTGGTAAGTTAATCACTCCGACTTGGGGTGTACGTGCTCAAGTTAATGGTGCTTGGACAAGTCTTTGCCAACCAAATATTCACCATCATAGCCACCACTTCATTGGTGCTAACATCGATGGTTTATTGAATCTTTCTACATTGTTTGCAGGTGTTAATACAAACCGTGTATTCGAAGTATTTGCTTTCTTAGGTCCTCAGATGAATATTTCAAAGAGTGACAATGGTACTTTAGTTATCGATGAGCAACAACATACTTCTTACTTCCTGACTAACGATGGTCATGCTGAAAGACACACTCGTATTGGTGCTTCTGCAGGTTTAGGCTTGAAGTTCAACTTGAATCGTTCTTTAGCTTTGGATATCGAAGCTCGTGGTGCTATTGCTCCATCTAACTTTGGTAACGTAAGTGACTATCGCAAGAGCGAAGGTACTGGTGCTTTGACAGTTGGTTTGAGCTACATCTTTGGTGGCAAGAAGTTCAACAAAGTATCTGACCGCGTTATTGAGAAGGAAGTTGTTCGCGAAGTTGTTCGTGAAGTTCCAAAGGAAGTTATCAAGGAAGTTGTTAAGGAAACAGGCAAGGGTGCTATTGCAAGTGCTGTATTCTTCAAGATCAACAAGGCTGACTTGAGCGATGAGGCTAAGGTTAACATTAAGTTGATTGCTGAGGCTATGAAGCAGATGCCGGATGCAGAGTTCACTATCGGTGGATTTGCTGATAAGGCTACTGGTACTCCAGCTATTAACCAACGTTTGTCTGAGCAACGTGCACAGGTTGTTTACGATGCTCTCGTAGCAGAAGGTGTAAACCCGAACCAGTTGACAAAGGTTGCTAACGGTGGTACAGAAAACATGTTCGGTAAGAACTATCTGAACCGTGTTGTTATCATGAGAAATAAATAATCATTCATAACAAACATTTAAAGGAGGTATCTGATCAGATACCTCCTTTTTTATTAAAAGTGAAATATGGCTGACAATTATTTAGAAAAGCATAGAGAAGAATACGAGAAGAAAAAAGAACAATGGATGAAAAGTAAGAAACTCCACAAAAAAACCATAAAATCCTCAATACTACGTTGTACTAAACAGCAGAAAGGGACTTTAGCTTCTCAATCAGCTGACGATAAATAGCCTGATTAAGTTGATTTCCTAAAATATTTGTATCCTCACCACATAGATCAACACCAAGGATTTTATTTGATTTCCACAACAATTCAAGAGATTCAACTAATTGAGAAATAGAGTATTTGCCCTGGTCCCAATTAGTACGAATATAATCCTCAGAGAGAACATCCAAATCAATGGATAAATACAAAGGGAAATCACCTAAAGGACGAGATAAATCGGCTTCATATGTAATACGTTGATTATAGTCCTTTTGGAAAACAGTATTATTTGAATCAACGCCAAACATATAAACATGTCTCAAATGGGGATTAAAATCTAATAATGACTTAACCCAACTACCACAAGATAACAATCCTTCAAACATTGTCTCCTGCATATCTGCATGATGATCAAACAAAACCAGAGAAAAATCAAATGGTATCTTTGAACACCATAAAAAAGAAAGATAGTGATAGTTCCCATTATCAAGCAAATGAATGCCACAAAAAGAATCATCCAAAAGAAAATTCTGAATAGATTCCCTCCCATTCTCATCACACATACCATCAACCCCTGTTAGAGAGGAACAATCAACCCAACGTACATTCCAATCTGATAAGAAATTATACGACTCATAGACATGAGAAAAAGAAGTAATGATAATAGGCCACTTTATATTCTGACAGACTTTCATTTCAATAGATATAACATAATTTTATCATCTGATTGAAGATATTTTATAAATAATGTATTACCTTTGCAAGGTAATATAATATTATCTGAGCAAAATTAAATAAAATAGCATATGCGTAAAACATTAATTCTATTTATTTTTTCTATCACATTGTCTACTTTGGTCTATGCTCAACAGATGACCGATAGTCAAGTGGTAGCATACTTAAAAGATGCAAAAGCCGAAGGGAAATCACAATCACAAATTACAATGGAATTGATGAGACGAGGCGTAACGCAGCAACAAGTTGAACGAATAAGAGATCAGTATTTGAGTGATCAGGATAACGCCTCAAATAACTCTAATGATGAGGATCGTGTACGCGAGGAGGCTGTTGAATCTATTCCACAAGCAATAGATACAGCTAGTCAAATCTATGGTCACAATTTGTTTACCAATAAAAACCTTACTTTTGAACCAAATTCTAATCTTGCGACTCCGGAAAACTATACCTTAGGCCCAGGTGACGAAGTTATCATTGATATTTGGGGAGCTAATGAAAATACTATCAGACAAACAATCTCACCAGACGGAAATATACAGATTAGTGGATTAGGCCCTGTTTATCTAAGTGGAATGACCATTAAAGAGGCTAACAGATTCCTACAAAGAGAACTTTCTAAAATATATTCAGGAATTGATGGGAATGACTCATCCACCCAAGTTAAATTGACATTAGGTAATATCCGTACCATTCAAATAAACATCATGGGAGAAGTTGAACTTGCAGGAACATATATGCTGTCCGCTTTCTCAACTGTTTTCCACGCATTGTATCGAGCTGGAGGAATCAATGAAATAGGAACTTTACGTAGTATTAAAGTCAATCGCTATGGTAGAACTATTGCAGACCTAGATATTTACGACCTTATCATGAAAGGAAAAATGAATGATGGCATTCGACTTCAAGAAGGAGATGTCATCAATGTCAGCACGTACCTTTCTCTTGTACGAATTGGTGGTAAGGTTAAAAGACCAATGATTTATGAAATGAAACCGACAGAAACTCTAAAAAACATCTTAGATTATGCCGGTGGATTTACAGGAGATGCTTATAAACAGTCCGTTAGAGTCATTCGTAAAACAGGAAGAGAATACCAAGTATTTACTGTGGACGAAATGGACTATGGAGTATTTAAACTTGAAGATGGTGATGAGATTTCTGTTGAGTCAATACTAGACCGTTATGAAAACCGAGTTGAAATACGAGGAGCAATATATCGTTCTGGAATCTATCAATTAGATGGGCAAGTAAATACGGTTAAATCCTTAATCAAAAAAGCCGATGGATTAAGAGGAGATGCATTCATGAATCGTGCCGTTTTAAATAGAGAGAAAGATAATTTTGACCATGAGATTATAGCAGTTGACCTTGCTGGTATCATGAATGGTACTCAACCAGATATTCCCTTAATGAAGAATGATGTACTCTATATTCCGAGTATTCAGAACTTAAAAGAAAGGCAAACTGTCACCATACATGGACGTGTTTCTTCTGCTGGTACATACTCATATGCAGAGAACATGACCGTAGAAGATCTGGTTGTAATGGCTGGAGGATTACTAGAAGATGCAGCAACCGTAAAAGTTGATATTACTCGTAGAATTAAAGATACTAAAAGTTCAACATATTCGAAAGAAATAGGAAAAACATTCACCGTTGATTTATCAAACAACTTTGAAGTTGGAAAAGAATCTTTTGTTTTAGAGCCTTTTGATCAAGTATATATACGAAAGAGTCCTACATATCAAGAACAACAAAACGTCACAATCACAGGTGAGGTTTTATTTGGAGGAACATATGCTTTGCAGAACAAAACAGAGCGTATATCATCCTTGATTGAACGTGCTGGAGGTTTAACTCCTGAAGCGTATGCTAAAGGAGCTCGACTAATGAGAGTTAGAAGCCGAGAAGAAGCTAAACGGGAACAAGATTTATTAAAACTGGCTAGAAGAACAACAGATAAAGATTCTATTGAGGTTTCAAGTTTGGAACTTTCTACAACTTACTCCGTTGGTCTTGATTTGGAGAAAGCTATCAAGAATCCAAACTCTGACTTTGATTTGGTATTGAAAGATGGAGACGTTCTATATATTCCTGAATATATCAATACAATTAAAGTTACGGGAGCTGTTATGTATCCTAATACAGTGCTTTACGAAAAAGGAAAAGATTTAAGTTATTACTTAAATCAAGCTGGAGGTTTTAATAGCAATGCACGAAAAAGGAAAGTATTCGTAGTCAACTTAAATGGTAAGGCATCAAAACTCTCATTACATAGTAAACAAGCCATCGAACCAGGAAGTGAAATAGTTGTTCCTACTAAGGAAAAGAAAGATAGAAGTACAATGGCTGAAATAATGACTATGGCAAGTCTATCTGCCTCACTTGCTGCTGTAGTTGCATCAATCGTACGACTTGTTAAATAATAAATATTATGAGCTCTGAAGTACAACAAAAAAACACATATCAAGGGGAAGACGAGCAAGATATTAATTTAATTGAGTATGCTCAGAAGCTTTGGGAAAAGAGAATATTCATTCTTAAGGGAGCCGGTATTGCTGCTTTAATAGGTCTATTTATAGCCTTTAGTATTCCAAAGGAATTCACAACAAATGTAAAATTAACCACAGAGAAATCGGATAGAAGATCTTCAAGTAGCTTAGGTGCGATAGCAGCAATGGCTGGGGTCAATTTAAGTTCTTCAACAGCTAATGCTATAACTGAAGAAATATATCCGGATATTGTCAAATCAACTCCGTTTGTTATAAACCTATTTAATGTAAAGGTTAGAAGCATTGATGGAGAAATTCAAACGACCGTGTTTGATTATTTGGACAAAAACTATAGTAAACCATGGTGGAGTGTCATTAAAAGTACTGTTTTCTCTATTCCATCTAGGATTATTAGATTATTTAAAAAGAAAGATAATAAAAAGCCAGAATTTAATCCTTTCAACTTAACAGAAAAAGAACGAAAAATCACTGGCATTTTGAAAGAGAATATACAAGTAGACGTTGATTTAAAGACAAGTCTGATAGATTTATCAGTAACTATGCAGGATCCCCTTGTGTCTGCATTACTTACCGATACCATCTTGAAGAATTTGCAAAAATATATTACAGATTATAAAACGAATAAAGCAAGAAATGATGAGAAATTCTCGCTTAAGCTTTATAATGAGTATAAAACCAAATATCTAACGGCACAAGAAAACTACGCCAACTTTACAGATAAAAACCAAAATATCTTCTCTCATGGCTTGCGTGCTGAACAAGAACGATTGCGTAACGAGATGAATTTAGCATATCAGACCTATTCTCAAGCTTCTCAACAGTTACAAGCTGCAAGAGCAAAAGTTCAAGAAAGTACTCCAGCATATATGGTAATTCAACCACCTATGGTACCTAACAGACCTAGCAAACCTCACAAAATGATTATTCTCTTGGGATTCATATTCTTTGGAGTAGCCGGATGTATGGCATGGGTATTATTTAAAGATCAAGTCATAGAATGGAAAAATCAAATTATATCACCGCAACCTAAAGAAAATTAAAGATTATGGCAAAATGTATTATCAATAGTTACGAAGATTTCGCTGCAATGGTCGGCCAAGAAATTGGTGTATCCGACTATGTACAATTAAGTCAAGATAGAATTAATCAGTTTGCTGATGCTACTGATGACCATCAGTGGATACACGTGAATCCCGAACGTGCAGCAAAAGAATCACAATACAAGACCACAATCGCTCACGGATATCTTACATTATCCATGCTCCCCTATCTATGGGATCAAATCATTGAAGTACATAATCTCAAGATGATGGTGAACTATGGTATGGACAAAATGAAATTTGGACAACCTGTTCTGTCTGGTCAGAGCATTCGTCTTTCGACGGTTTTGCAATCTGTACAAAACTTGAGAGGAATCATTAAAGTAGAGATAAAATTTGTCATCGATATCAAAGAACAAGGTAAAAAAGCATTGGAGGGTATTGCGACTTTCCTATACTACTTCAACTAAAAGGCCAATCCATAAGCAAAAATTCTTTACTTTTCTCTGAAAACACACATCATTATAAATGAAAATCCCATTTACCTAATTATCATTGGTAAATGGGACTTTTATATTTGACGATTCTATTATATTAATCATTTATCATCTGAAATCTGAGCGTTCTTCTTTAACTTGTATTTATGAATACGATAGTTTAAGTAGAATATAAACATCAACCAGAAAATCATATTCAGTACTAAAAGAAGAGTAATCTCCACAAAACATGAAAGAATTAGGTTAAACATAATCAACGCCGCAGCAATCGAAAGAATGGTAACCATTACAGGATGTTGTTCCATTCCCGTTGCTAGCATCTTATGATGAAGATGATTCTTATCAGGCAAGAAAGGACTATGTCCACGACGAATACGATGGAAGAAAACTCTCACAACATCAAAACAAGGGATGATAAGTGGAGAGAAAGCAAGAGCAAAATAATTGTAAGATGCAAGATTCTCATCTGGTGTATATGAGCCCAATTCTATACTCAAAAAACTAAGAATTAGACCTAAAGTTAACGAACCTGTATCTCCCATGAAGATCTTTTTGCCTTTGCGTGCATTACCAAACACATTATAATAGTAGAACGGGATAATTGTTCCTAATGCCGTGAATGAGATGAGAGAAAACATAAACTTCTCTTCTGCAAAAAAAACTATTCCATAATAAATCAAAGCGATTGCACTTAATCCAGATGCTAAACCATCAATTCCATCCATCAAATTGATTGCATTTGTAATAAACACAACAACTAATATGGTCAATGGATAACCAGCCCACTTAGGTAACTCATAAATACCAAACAGACCATGTAAATCATCTAGCCAAATACCTCCTAATATAAGAAGGACTGCACAGAACACCTGAACAATAAACTTATTTCGATAACGTACACCGACTAAATCATCCATTGTTCCAATCAGAAAGATAAGTGTCAATGCACATAAACCAAAAGCAATACTGCAAGCTTCTGCAACTAGATAAGTAAATATTTCTTCTTGATTAATCAATAACAAAAAACCTACCGATAAAGAAACGGTAAACATGATACAGGGGGCAAAAGCAAACCCGCCCAAACGAGGGACTAAATCATGATGAATCTTTCGTTCGTCTAGTTCATCAAAAAGATGTTTCTGAAAAGATATCTGAAGTATCTTAGGAATGACAAATCCATTGAACAAGGTACTGATGCACAATGCAAAAATCATGACACATAGCCAAAAGAGAAAGTCACCAGAAGATAAGCTATCAAACATATAAATAATAATAATACTCCAACTTATTCAAAAGTAAAAGAGAAAAAGCTTTTACTTTCGCTTACAAAGATACATAATAAACACATATTATGAAATATTCCACTAATAAATTTTAAAGAACAAAATATGTATTCATTATGTTTCCACACTGAATTGTAAGCCCTTTGACCATTATGTCTCATATGACATACATATATGTCACTAAGATATATATGAATGCTCCTCAAACACCGTTGTGTCTGTCAAAACTCACTAGAGAAGTGGAACTTGATATGTTTAAAATCATTCTGAGCCATCTGAAGCACATAGCTGCTATCAGCCAAGAAAACGTCTCTCCCATCGCGATCTTTTGCCATATATTGGTACTTACGCTTCTTGAAGTTTTCCAGCTCATCATTATTATCGCTCTCTATCCAACAGGCCTTATACAAACTGATTGGTTCCCAACGACATTTTGCGCCATACTCATTTTCCAATCGATACTGAATCACTTCAAACTGTAATTGTCCAACAGTACCAATAAGTTTACGACCATTAAACTGATTTATGAATAACTGAGCAACGCCTTCATCCATCAATTGGTCAACACCTTTGGCCAGTTGTTTCTGCTTCATTGGATCAGCATTCTCAATATACTTAAACATCAACGGAGAAAAGCTCGGTAGGCCTTTAAAATGGAGTTTTTCTCCTTCCGTCAGAGTATCTCCAATTTTAAATGTACCATTATCAGGAAGTCCAACGATATCACCTGCCCATGCCTCATCTACTGTTTGTTTACGCTGGGCCATAAATTGTGCAGGAGAGCTAAAACGCATCGACTTATCACTACGAACATGATAGTAAGGGACATTGCGTAAGAACTTGCCGCTACATACCTTACAAAAGGCGATACACGAACGATGATTGGGGTCTATGTTTGCCGTAATCTTGAAAATAAAACCAGTAAACCGAGGCTCCTCAGGTTGAACCACACGTTCCTCTGCTTTGGTTTCACGCGGACTTGGGGCGATTTCTACAAAACAGTCCAATAATTCTTGAACACCAAAATTGTTTAAAGCAGATCCAAAGAAGACAGGAGCTAAATCACCTTTTAAATAATCTTCAACTTGAAAAGCCGGATAAATACCTTCAATCAATTCCAAATCAGAACGTAGTTTATCGGCCAACCTTTCACCAATATGGTTTTCTAACTCATCTGTATGTATATTCACTTCTACCTTTTCTGTCACTACCTGTTTGGAAGGTTGGAAGAGATTCAGATTTTCTTCGTAAATATTATACACTCCCTTGAAACGTGGTCCTTGTTCAATAGGCCAACTTAAAGGTCGAACGTGTATAGCTAACTCACTCTCCAATTCATCCAATAAATCAAAAGGATCTTTACCTTCACGGTCCATCTTATTCACAAAGATGATGACAGGTGTCTTTCTCATTCGACAGACTTCCATCAATTTGAGGGTCTGAGTTTCCACACCCTTTGCAGCATCAACAACGATAATAACACTATCGACAGCTGTCAACGTACGATAAGTATCCTCAGCAAAATCCTGGTGGCCAGGAGTATCAAGAATGTTAATCTTATAATCACGGTAATCAAACTCCATAACAGATGTAGTTACCGAGATACCACGTTGCTTTTCAATATCCATCCAGTCGGATGTAGCAGTTTTTCGGATTTTATGACTTTTTACTGCTCCTGCAACTTGTATTTGTCCACCAAACAACAGGAATTTCTCAGTTAAAGAGGTTTTTCCTGCATCTGGATGAGCAACAATTGCAAATGTCCTTCTTCTATCTATTTCTTGATTTGGCATATTCAAAACAATTATTCAAGCTCCAATGTACCAGCTTTGTCTTGATAATAATAATCTGATAACATAGCCAGCATCGTCGTAATAGCTTCTTTTGCTTTTATCGTTTCCGGGTTAATTTCTTTCTGCTGTAATCTTAACATTAGCATACCATATAATGCATCAAAGCAGGTTTCCAGTTCAGGTTCTTCTTTATTAGCACCTCTTGCGCGTAATTCTACAATATATGGCAATACCTTATAATAAGCAGCTTCATAATATGGAAACTTTGGCGACTTTAACAAGCGAAGATGCAAGTCAGTAAGCCATGTAATAACATTCTTGTTTATTTGAAGATGGCCCTTTTCCATTACACCCTCTCTATGCATCATCTGAATAAGTTCATCAAACCATTGAATCTCTTTTAACTTATTTTCATCAGAAAGTTGAGAAGGCATAATAACTTTAGACTTGATCTGTTCAATATCACATTGATTGGCACGAATCAAATCCTCTATTTGCCACATATACAATAAGTACTCTGCAATATTCTTATCTTTTAGTTGTTGAGAAATAAACATCTTAATGTCTTTTCAAAGATTTAACAAGAGAATGAGTGTCAGTAAATGGTTGACCCTGTACACGTCAGTACAATACCAACCAACGAGACAATCATGACTATAACACCAATAACCCTATTCATCATCCAAACGCCGTGTACGTTAAACTGAGTACGAATCTTGCTTACTCCATAACTCAACAGGAACCACCATGTAACCGCTCCTGCTACAATAGCAAGATAACCAAACAATTGAACAAATGCAGGTATTTCTGAACTGATAAAAGAGAACCGGGCAAACAATCCAATAAACAGGAAGATGATTAATGGATTGGACAATGTAACCAAAAAACCTGTAATAAAATTATTGATATAAGACCCATTCGATGGCTTGTTGTTCGTATCAATATGACGAAATGAGCGAATCGGATCTGTCCGGAATGTATAGAATCCAAAAAGAAGCAACAATGCGCTACCAAAAAGTTGAAGAGCAAATTGGTTACGAGTGATAAACTCATCCATGAAACTCATGCCATAACCCGTCAACAATGCATATAATATGTCACTCAACGCAGCACCTAAACCAGTAATGAAACCATACCAACGTCCTTTATTAATAGTACGTTGAAGGCATAGGACGCCAACAGGTCCCATCGGAGCAGACGCCATGATACCTATTACAACCCCTTTAACCAATTCAAATATAATGGCTTCAATCAGATTCATGTTGCAAAGATAGTTTAAGTTAGGAGAATAGCCAAATTTATTTTGGATAAGCAAGATATTTGCCGACCTTTTTCTCATCAACTACAGCCATTGTGTGTATTTTTGTCTTCAAAGAATTTACTATCATTAGGCAAAGCAAAAAGAATAATAATCTTTTGCTCTGCAGTTGTTTTTTCGTAACTTTGCACAAGTTTTAAATAGAAGTGCTATGATCCAATTTTTCAGAACACCTGCAAATAGTTTTATTGCAACAGAATTTGACCACAAGCCATCAGTTGAAGACATTCAAAAGTTGTGTTGGCTGTATGGAGAGGCAAATGCTTTAGAGGAAGAGTCCATCAATGGTATATTCATTGGTCCTCGTCGAGAAATGATTACTCCGTGGAGTACTAACGCTGTAGAAATTACACAAAACATGGGAATGAAAGGTATCCTACGTATTGAAGAGTATTTCCCTGTAAAAGATGAAAAAGCTGAATACGATGTGATGCTACAACGTATGTATAAGGGCTTGAACCAACAAATCTTTACCACTGATCGTAAACCAGAACCTATTATTTATATCGAGAACCTTGAAGAATATAACGAGAAAGAAGGATTGGCTCTTTCTGATGAGGAAATACAATATCTTCACAAAGTTTCCGATGATCTAGGTCGAAAACTTACCGATTCTGAAGTCTTTGGTTTTGCACAAATCAACTCAGAACACTGTCGCCACAAAATTTTTGGTGGCACATTCATTATCGATGGAGAAGAAAAAGAATCTTCTCTCTTTCAATTAATCAAGAAAACCACAAAAGAAAATCCCAATAAGATAATCTCAGCCTATAAAGATAATGTTGCCTTTGCTGAGGGTCCAGTTGCTGAGCAATTTGCACCTGCTGACCAATCAACCTCTGATTATTTTATCATTCGTAATATAAAAACAGTTATTTCATTAAAAGCAGAGACACATAACTTCCCAACTACCGTTGAACCGTTTAATGGCGCTTCAACTGGAACTGGTGGTGAGATCCGAGACAGAATGGGTGGTGGAAAAGGTTCATGGCCTATTGCTGGAACTGCTATTTACATGACTTCTTATCCACGTACAGAAGAGGAACGCGAATGGGAACAAATACTACCTGTACGTAAATGGTTATACCAAACCCCTGAACAAATCTTGATTAAAGCTTCTAATGGTGCATCTGATTTTGGAAACAAGTTCGGACAACCTCTGATCTGCGGATCTCTACTCACATTCGAACATCAAGAGAATGGCGAGAAATACGGTTTTGACAAAGTCATCATGGAGGCTGGTGGTGTCGGCTATGGAACACAACGAGACTGCCTCAAAGGTACTCCTGAGAAAGGAAACAAAATTGTTGTATTGGGTGGCGACAACTACCGTATTGGTTTAGGTGGTGGTTCTGTATCTTCAGTTGATACTGGTAGATATACTTCTGGTGTAGAACTAAATGCCGTACAACGTGCAAATGCAGAAATGCAAAAACGCGTTTATAATGTGGTTCGCGCTTTAGGTGAGGAAGAGAATAATCCAATTATCTCAATCCATGATCACGGTGCAGCAGGTCATGTAAACTGCTTGTCTGAATTGGTAGAAGAGTGTGGTGGACTGATTGAAATGGATAAGTTGCCAATTGGAGATAAGACTTTGTCGGATAAGGAAATTATAGCTAATGAATCCCAAGAGAGAATGGGGCTTCTTATCGACGAGAAAGCACTTGATCATGTGCAAAAGATTGCAGCCCGCGAACGTGCCCCAATGTATTGTGTGGGTGAGGCTTCTGGTGATGCTCGCTTTGCTTTCGTAAACAAAGATGGCGTTCGACCATTCGATTTAGCTGTAAGCCAAATGTTCGGTTCTTCTCCTAAAACTTATATGATTGATAAAAACGTTGAACGACACTACGAAAATGTTTCCTATGATAAATCCAAACTGGATGAATACATAAATAACGTACTTCAACTTGAGGCTGTTGCATGTAAGGACTGGTTAACGAACAAAGTAGACCGTTCTGTCACTGGTAAGATCGCCCGTCAACAATGTCAAGGTGAGATTCAATTACCGTTAAGTGATTGTGGTGTAGTTGCATTAGATTATCGTGGACAAAAAGGTATTGCGACTTCAATCGGGCATGCTCCTCAAGTAGGCTTGGCAAATCCAGAAGCAGGCTCTGTCATGTCGGTTGCTGAAGCCTTAACAAATATTGTATGGGCTCCTATGGCAGAAGGATTAAAGAGTATTTCTCTTTCTGCAAACTGGATGTGGCCTTGTCGTGCCCAACAAGGAGAGGACGCTCGTCTCTACCGGGCCGTTCAAGCTTTGTCTGATTTCTGCTGTGCATTGAAAATTAACGTACCTACTGGAAAGGATTCTCTTTCCATGACTGAAAAATATCCGAATGGAGAAAAAATATTAAGTCCGGGTACCGTTATTGTCACTGCTGGCGGTGAAGTTTCCGACATCAAGAAAGTTGTTTCTCCTGTGATGGTGAATGATCCAAAGTCTGCTTTCTATCATATTGATTTCAGTTTCGATTCTTTACGCCTCGGTGGATCTGCTTTCGCACAATCCCTCAACAAGATTGGCGATGATGTTCCAACCGTTAAAGATCCTGAATACTTTAGCGATGCATTCATGGCTGTACAAGAACTGATTAACAAAGGATTGGTTATGGCAGGTCATGATATTTCTGCTGGTGGCTTGATTACAACCTTATTGGAAATGTGCTTCGCAAACACAGATGGAGGTATGGAGATTAACCTCGATGAAATCAAGGAAGATGATTTGATAAAGATTCTGTTTGCTGAAAACCCAGGTGTTGTTATTCAAGTGAGTGACAAACAAGCATCTGTTGCTAAGAAAATATTAAAAGACGCCGGAATTGGATATATCAAGATCGGTGTTCCTACTGACGAGCGACATATCCTTGTTCAGAAAGAAGGAATCTTACATCAATTCGGCATTGATCATCTTCGCGATGTTTGGTACTCTTCATCTTATTTGCTCGATCGCAAGCAAAGCTTTAACGGTTGTGCGAAGAAACGTTTTGAAAACTACAAGATGCAACCATTGGAATGGGCGGTTAATCCATCATTTACCGGTAAACTTGCTCAGTTTGGTCTTAACCCAGACCGTCGTGAAAAGAGTGGCATCCGTGCAGCCATCATCCGTGAGAAAGGAACAAATGGTGAGCGTGAAATGGCTTATATGCTTTGGTTGGCTGGTTTTGATGTTAAGGATGTCACAATGACCGACCTAATTACAGGGCGTGAAACATTGGAAGAAATCAATTTCATTGTATTCTGCGGTGGATTCTCTAACTCCGATGTATTAGGTTCTGCTAAAGGATGGGCTGGAGCTATCTTATACAATCCAAAGGCGAAAGAAGCTATTGATAAATTCTTTGCTCGAAAAGACACGCTTTCCTTGGGCGTATGCAACGGATGTCAGTTATTGGTAGAATTAGGTTTAATCAACTCTGATTTCAAGAAAAAGACAAAGATGCTACATAATGATTCACATAAATTTGAATCAGGTTTCCTTGGTGTAACCGTTCCAATGAATCGTAGTGTCTTATTTGGTTCCTTAAGCGGAAGCAAGTTAGGTATTTGGGTTGCTCATGGTGAAGGAAAATTCGCTTTACCTTATCCTGAGGAGAAATATAATGTCGTTCTTAAGTATTCGTACGACGGTTATCCAGCAAATCCTAACGGATCTGACTATAGCGTTGCTGGTATTGCCAGTCCTGATGGTCGACATCTGGCTATGATGCCTCACTTGGAGCGTGCCTTCTTCCCTTGGCAATGTGCATATTATCCTGCCGACCGCAAGGAAGATGAGATTACACCTTGGATGGAAGCCTTTGTCAATGCTCGTGAATGGGTAAAAGAACATACAAAATAATGGGGTTTTATCTTCAGGCATTTATCACATTCTTTAAAATAGGACTCTTCACGATTGGTGGAGGATACGCCATGATTCCGTTGATTGAAACGGAAATCGTTGAAAAGAAGAAATGGATTACGCATAATGAGTTTATCGACTTGATGGCCATTGCGCAATCCATTCCTGGAGTCTTTGCAGTTAACATAGCCATTTTTATTGGTTATAGACTAAGAAAGATCAAGGGGGCTCTTTCTATGTCACTTGGGACAGTTCTTCCCTCTTTTATCATTATCCTTGCAATAGCACTTTTCTTTCAACAATTTAAGGATAATGAAATTGTACAACGTATCTTTATGGGCATACGCCCTTGTGTTGTCGCTTTGATTGCCGCACCTACATTTAGAATGGCGAAAGTGACAAAAATAAACCGATATAACATATGGATTCCCATTGTATCGGCACTACTCATTTGGTTACTAGGCTTCTCACCTATCTATGTAATCATTATCGCCGGCATCAGCGGTTTTGTGTATGGTAAGTTTCAACGTAAATCCGACGCGTCATGATTTTCCTTCAATTGTTTTATACATTCTTCAAAATCGGGCTCTTCGGCTTTGGCGGAGGATATGCGATGCTTTCTATGATTCAGGGAGAAGTTGTCACAAAATACGGTTGGTTATCAACTGCCGAATTTACGGATATTGTTGCAATTAGCCAGATGACTCCTGGCCCGATAGGCATTAACTCAGCAACTTACGTTGGATATTCAGCCATTGTGAATGCAGGTTTTCAACCAGCAATGGGCGTCATAGGCTCTACCATTGCTACTTTGGCAGTGGTATTACCTTCTTTTATCTTGATGTTTTTGATTAGTAAATTTTTTATAAAGTTCCAAAATCATCCAAGTGTAAAAGCTGTTTTTAAGGGATTACGTCCTGCCATCGTGGGATTATTGGCTGCTGCAGCATTATTGCTGATGAATAGTGAGAATTTCGGGCAATTCTACAACCTTCCTTTGTCTGATCTTAGAACGTTCATACAAGCAAACTATCAATTTTTGATTAGTATTATCATCTTCATAGTAACCTTTATTGCCACTCGATATTATAAGATAAGTCCAATCTATATGATTATTTTATGTGGTATAGCGGGTTTCTTCCTTTTTTGATGGCTAAAAACGATTGAACATATTTAATTTTCCAAAAAAATAGACTACTTTTGTCGCAATAAACAAACGAATACAACTCAACATGCCTAAGATATCAGTACGTGGTATAGAAATGCCGGAATCACCAATCCGGAAATTAGCACCTTTGGCTATGGAGGCCAAGAAAAAAGGTATTAAGGTATATCATCTCAACATTGGACAACCTGATCTTCCGACACCTCAGGTAGGACTCGATGCATTACAACATATCGACCGAAATATTCTGGAATATTCTCCTTCACAAGGCAACCAAAGTTACCGAGAAAAACTTGTCAGTTATTATCGGAAATATAATATCATGGTTGATGCTGACGATATTATCATTACATCGGGTGGTAGTGAGGCTGTGCTTTTTGCCTTTCTTTCATGCTTAAACCCAGGCGACGAGATTATCATTCCAGAGCCAGCCTATGCGAACTATATGGCTTTCGCTATCTCTGCAGGAGCAAAAATTCGAACAATTACCACAACCATTGATGAAGGATTCTGTTTGCCGAAAGTAGAAAAATTTGAGGAATTAATTAATGAGCGTACTCGGGCTATCATGATTTGTAATCCGAATAACCCGACAGGTTATCTTTACACTCGAAGAGAGATGAATCAAATCCGAGACCTAGTGAAGAAATATGATTTATATTTAT
>CAMVLL010000055.1 GCA_947168315.1 uncultured Bacteroidota bacterium
TCGACTCCTCAGCGGTAGAGAATCCGGCATACTGACGGATAGTCCACGGGCGGAACGGATACATCATAGAGTACGGGCCACGGAGGAATGGAGGGATACCTGCAGAATAGTCAAGGTGTTCCATACCTTCCAGGTCTTCTTTTGTATATACAGGGCGAACTTCAATATGCTCCGGAGTTTTCCAGGTTGGCTTAATGTCGTTAGCCTTTAGCCAGTCTTGACCGTTCTCGGCCTTAATGCCGGCATAAATATCGATGTCTTTAAATTGTTTTCTCATCTTTTCAGTCCTCCAACATTAAATACCAAGTTTCTTGTTATATTCTTTCAATGTCTCCAGAACATTACACTTCACGTGTACGAAGTTTTCGATACCAGCAGCCTTCAAATCTTCCATGCAAGCAGGAGCACCTGCTACAACAAACATAGCACGGTTGTTCAAGTACTGGAATGCCGGTATTGCATATTCTGCATATTCGTCATCACTAGAGCAAAGCACAACGATGTCGGCACCTGCTGCTAAGGCAGCGTCAACACCTTCCTCAACGGTCTTGAATCCGAGGTTATCAATAACCTTATAACCTGCACAAGCCAAGAAGTTGCAAGAGAACTGAGCACGAGCCTGGCGCATTGCCAAGTTACCGATTGTCAGCATGAATGCAACCGGAACTTTCTTCTCTTCTGTCTCAATGCGAAGGTCTTCGAAGTCAGCACCAAGACGTGTACTGTTGATGGCCTTGAACGGAGTCTCCTCTGCGTTAGCGCAACAGCATTTGCAAGTGTTGGCACGTTTGCCGTCTGATTTTTCGGTGAAGTTCGGGAATTGGTTTGTACCCAACAAGAACTCTTTACGCTTAGCAGCGTCACCATGACGTTTCACGTTGGTAGCGTTGATGTCATCCTGGATTGTACCTTTCTTGATAGCCTCCAAGAAACCACCTTCATCCTCTACCTTCAGGAAGTTCTTCCAAGCAACGTCAGCCAGACTGTTGGTCAGAGTCTCAATATAATAAGAGCCTGCTCCTGGGTCAACAACTTGGTTGAAATGACATTCTTCCTTCAACAGCAACTGTTGGTTACGTGCGATACGCTCTGAGAAGTCAGTCGGATCTTCGTAAGTAACGTCGAACGGAGTAACTACCATTGAATGTACGCCACCCAAAGCAGCACTCATTGCTTCTGTTTGTGAACGAAGCAGGTTAACGTAACTATCAAATAAAGTCTGATTATATTTAGAGGTAATAGCATTCACGCACATCTTGCAAGCACAGTCACACTTTGGCTCATATTGCTTAACGATTTGAGCCCAGAGCATACGAGCTGTACGGAACTTAGCCAATTCCATGAAGTAGTTCTCAGAAACACCCATGTTGAACTTGATCTTACTTGCAGCCAGCTCTACTGGAACACCAGCGTCAACCAATTGCTGCAAATATTCATTACCCCAAGCCAAAGCATAGCCTAACTCTTGAACGATGTAAGCACCTGCATTGTTCAATGCGATGGTGTTAACAGCGATACAACGGAATTTAGGATAGTCCTTGAATACTTCAACCAACTGAGGTGCAACAGCGAGAAGTGATGTAGCGTCTTTACCCTTCATCACGATCTTCTCCATTGGGTCGAAGTTAACGGAACCTACTACCTTTTCTTTGTCGTAGCCTTTCTTCTCGAAGTAAGCAGTCAAGATTTGTGCCAGTTCCAACGTATGACGTTGACAAGTCTTGAAGTTTACTTCAACAACATCGCAAAGAATACCTTCCAGCAATGTCTCAACAAATTCAGCACTTACTTTGTCTCCAGGAATACGGAATCCCAGTGAGTCGATACCCTTGTTCAGGATATCCAAAGCTTTCTTGTTCGCTTCAGCAGCATCGTCTGCCACGATGTTCTGACGGATGTACCATGTGTTGTCCTTCTTGTTGTTACCACGTACGAATGGGAATTCTCCTGGAAGTGAATCCGGAGTCTTCAACTTCAATACATCTTCACGACGATAGAAGGGTTGCACATTAAATCCTTCGTTTGTTCTCCAAACTAATTTCTTTTCAAAATCGGCGCCTTTTAAGTCTACCGTAATCTTATCCAACCACTCTTGGGTAGAGACGGGTGGAAAATCTGAAAAGAGTCTTTCTTTACTATCTGCCATAGTTTTTATTTGGTATTAATTAAAAGATATTTAATTGACGTGCAAATATACAAAATCCTTTTATAATAGTAGTTAATATGGGATTATTTCTTTTATAAATAAGGTATATTTTTGTCACTTTGATATTTTTTCACAGAACAATTCTCCTGTAACAAACTACATAATAAAGAATCTTTCTCTTTTCTTCGATTAAGTGATTTTAAATAGTTAACTTTGCAGTCGATTTAAATGAGATGTTATTTATGGACTGGCTACAAACTTTATTTACCGACACAAATTCTATAGCGCATATAGTCTTATTATATGCTTTTGTTATTGCAGTTGGTGTTTTACTTGGGAAAATCAAATTTTTTGGTGTTTCGCTGGGCGTGACATTCGTTTTGTTCACAGGTATTATTTGTGGGCATTTTGGTTTTACGGGTAATGTACACATCCTTAATTTCATACAAGATTTCGGATTAATCTTATTTGTGTTCTGTATCGGTCTTCAGGTTGGACCTTCTTTCTTCACTTCTTTCAAAAAAGGTGGTATCTCCATGAACATTGTATCAACGGGAGTCGTTATTCTTAATATCGTTGTTGCTTTAGCCTTATACTATGTGTTGAGAGGACGTGTAGAACTGCCTATGATGGTAGGTGTGTTGTGTGGAGCAGTGACCAATACTCCAGGTTTGGGTGCTGCCAATGAAGCGTTGACGCAGATTGATTACGATGGCCCGGAGATTGCAATGGGATATGCATGTGCTTATCCGTTAGGTGTGCTGGGTATTATAGGTTCCATCATCCTGGTTCGTTATATCTGTCGGGTAAACCTCAAGAAGGAAGAGCAGGTGATTGAGCAACAGGAAGCGGCAAATCCTCATCTTACCCCAATAACAATGCATTTGGAGGTACGTAATGAGTCTTTGCAGGGAAAGACTTTGTTGCAGATTAAGCAGTTTGTAGCACGTGAGTTCGTTATCTCCCGTATCTTACAGGAAGGACACGTTAGTGTACCAAGCAAGGATACGATTTTCCATATTGGCGATCAACTATTTGTCGTCTGTGCTCAAGAAGATGCCGAGGCTATCATCGCATTTATCGGACCGAAAATCAATGTGGATTGGGAAAAACAGGACCTGCCGATGGTTTCCCGTCGAATCTTGGTCACCCGGACGGAGATGAATGGCAAGGCATTAGGAGAATTACATTTCCGTACGATGCACGGGGTGAACGTGACGCGCATTAACCGTTCGGGAATGGATATCTTTGCTTCTCAGAACTTTCGTTTGCAAGTGGGCGACCGCGTGATGGTGGTTGGACCGCAGGATGCAGTGGATCGTGTTGCTTACATTATGGGAAACCAGTTGAAACGGTTGGATACACCGAACATTGTGACGATTTTCGTCGGTATCTTTATCGGCATCATTTTTGGAAGTCTCCCATTCTCCATCTCAGGTATTCCTACTCCTGTAAAGTTAGGTTTGGCAGGTGGACCGCTGATTGTTGCTATCTTGATTGGAAGATTCGGCTATAAGGTGAAGTTAGTGACGTATACCACGATGAGTGCGAACTTGATGTTACGAGAGATTGGCATCGCTTTGTTTCTTGCGAGTGTTGGTATAAAGGCAGGTGAAAGTTTTGTTCAAACCGTTGTGGAAGGAGATGGCTTATTGTATGTAGGTTGTGGATTCCTGATTACGGTGATACCGTTGTTGGTGATGGGTATCTTCGGACGGTTACACTACAAGATGAATTATTTCACGTTGATGGGACTGATGTCGGGTAGTTATACCGATCCACCTGCTTTAGCTTATTCAAATCAGACGGCCAATAACAATGCTCCTGCAGTAAGCTACTCCACAGTATATCCGTTGACGATGTTCCTTCGCATTATCACGGCACAATTGCTGATATTGTTTTTAGCATAATAATAAGAGAGGCTATCCTAAATGGGGAAGCCTCTCTTATTGTTATATAATGATATCCAGTAGATATTTGATGTAATTCCTAGTTATTTTTCTTATAACTTTGGACAGCCCACCCGCCCATGAAGAGGCCGATGCCTAAGAGAGCAAATACTTGGTGGGCAATGTCATAGAAACCACCACCTCGGATGAAGACGGTACGGATGGCATCAATAAAGTAATGCATAGGATTGATGTAGGTGGTCAGATATGCCCACGAAGGCATAGAGCGTGTCGGAGTGAATAGGCCTGAAAGCAACATGATGCAGACCACAAAGAACCACATCACAAAGATAGCTTGCTGCATCGTATCGGAATAATTGGAAACGATCAGTCCGAATGATGAGAAGAAAAGGGCTAACAGCATGGCTAATAGATAGATTAATCCTATTGAACCGGCACTGGTTATACCATATACGATCCATGCCAACAGCAGACTGACGGTGATGACAAACAGAGCTATCATCCAATAAGGGATAAGCTTGGCTAAGATAAACGACCACTTCGATACGGGGGTGACGTTAATCTGTTCGATGGTTCCGGCTTCTTTCTCACCCACAATGTTCAAAGTGGGTAGGAACCCCGTCATCAGCATCATCACAATGGCAAAAAGAGCCGGTATCATAAACAATTTGTAGTTCTGATGTTTGTTATATAGCAATAAAGTTGAGACTCCCGAACGAATGGCTTCCATTGAAGGTTGCACATGTGATGTAACGATCTGCGACAGATAAGCGGCACCCATCGATCCTTTGGTTCCGTTCACTGCATTGGCGGCAATTAGCACTTGTGAATCTTTTCCAAGCATTTCATTCTTGCCGTAATTGGGTGGAATAACCAATACAATATCGGCTTTACCTTCCTCAATCTCTTTTAAGGCTGACTGATATGTCGGTTTTTGTCCATTGAAGATGAAATATGTAGAAGCCTCAATACGATGAACCAGTTGTTGTGATAGGGTAGAACGGTCATTATCAACAATATCCACCTTGATATTCTTCACCTCCATCGACATGACCCAAGGTATCACACACATAATGACGATGGGGAATGCGATAATAAGGCGGGGCAGGAAGGCATTCCGTCGTATTTGCAAGAATTCTTTTTGTATGAGGTATTTGAGAGTCATGGCTATTCAAGTCTTTTATTAAACTTAGCCAAGGCAACGGTCAGGAAAAAGGCCGTCATGGCTATCAGGATAATCACTTCTTGAGCTACTTCGCGGATACCTACTCCCATAATCATCAGTTTTCGCATAGCGCTGATAAAATAGCGTGGAGGTATGATGGCTGCAACCCATTGCAAAATTGTAGGCATGGACTCAATTGGAAATAACATTCCTGACAGCATGACTACGGGCATCAACAGAACCATGGCGGAGAGTAGCAAGGCTACGAGCTGGGTCTTTGCAATATTCGAAATCAATAGTCCAAGCGAGAGGGCAAGCAGGATATAGATGATGGAAACAAAAATAATCCAACCGATAGCACCGGCTAATGGTACGTCCAACACATAGCGAGCCATGAGTAAGATAGTAATAAGTATTAAGAAAGCGAGCACAAGGTATGGGACTGCCTTAGCAATAATCACCATTAACGGACGGGCAGGAGAGACCAACAGTACTTCCATCGTCCCCTTTTCCTTCTCACGAACGATGCTGATGGAGGTCATCATCGCACAAATCAGCATCAACAGCATACCCATGATAGCTGGTACGAAGTTATAAGCGGATTTCATCTGTGGATTATAAAGCATCTTTGTGTTGACAGTACCGACCGAAGCTTGTGTGATAACACCGGTGGCGTAATTGATCCATTGCTGTGCCATGTTGGGATCGGCTCCGTCGACGATGAATTGCAGGCCGGAGCGTTTCGATGCGAAGTCGGCGGCAAATACAATGGCCAAATCGGCTTTTTGATGGCGAATCAACCGTTCTGCTTCTTGTGGTGTGGAGACGCTTTTGGTAATGATAAAGTATTCGGATGTGGATAGCCGTTCCACAACTTGTTGTGTGAGGTGATCCATCTGTGAGGTCACAACGATTGTACGGACATTCTTCACATCGGTGGTGATAGCGAAGCCGAAGAGAAGCATCAAGACAACGGGCATGACAAAGAGAATGAGCATCGTTCGCTTATCGCGTACGATATGACGGGCTTCCTTGATGATAAATGATAGGAACTGTTTCATACTAATCGCTCTTTCTTGTTGCCTGTCGGGCTAAATAGGTAAATACATGATCCATATCAGGTTGATGGAACTGTTGTTTCAGCTCATCGGGTGTACCGATAGCACTGATTTTTCCATCGACCATGATGGAGATGCGGTCACAATACTCTGCCTCGTCCATATAATGCGTGGTGACGAACACGGTGATACCACGACCGGCAGCTTCATAGATGAGTTCCCAGAACTGTCGTCGGGTGGCTGGGTCAACTCCTCCTGTTGGTTCGTCCAAAAAGACGACACTTGGCTCATGGAAGATGCTGACGGAGAAAGCCAGTTTCTGTTTCCATCCAAGTGGAAGTGATGCAACCAACGTGTTTTTGTGCTCGGTGAACTGCATACGCTCGAGCAACTCATCCGTCTTTCTGCTTATTTCGGCATCTTTCATCCCATAGATTCCTGCAAACAATCGGATATTTTCCGCTACTGTCAGGTCCTCGTAGAGGGAGAACTTCTGACTCATATATCCGATATGTCGTTTGATTTGTTCATATTCTGTACGGATATCGTATCCTGCCACACGACCTGTTCCGCTTGTTGGCTGGTTCAGTCCGGTAAGCATGTGCATCGCTGTGGTTTTACCGGCTCCGTTGGCACCGAGGAATCCGAAGATCTCACCTCGTTTCACGTTAAAACTTATATCGTCAACAGCATGGAAGTTGCCAAAGGCCTTGACTAGGTGAGACACTTCGATGACATTTTCTTCTTTGGCTTCCGTCTCTTTCGCATGGGATAAGCCCGGTGGATTAAAAATATCGGCAAACTGATGAAGGATTCTTTCCGGAGTGTCGATGCCTTGAATCTTTCCACGATGCAGAAAGGCGACACGCTCACAGCAACGTACCTCATCCAAGTACGGTGTGGAGGCAACGATGGTGATATCCCGTTCTTTCAACATCAGTAACATCTCCCATAACTCTTTCCGACTGACTGGATCGACACCAGTTGTCGGTTCATCGAGGAAGAGCACACTAGGTTGATGAACCAACGCACAGGATAGTGCCAACTTTTGTTTCATACCTCCTGAAAGGGCTCCTGCTTTTCGATCTCGGAACCGTTCAATCTGAGAATAGATAGCTTTGATACTGTCATATCCTTCCTCAATTGTGGTGCCGAAAAGTGTGGCAAAGAACTCCAGGTTCTCTTGTACCGTCAAGTCTTGGTAGAGAGAGAAACGTCCGGGCATATAGCCGACGCGTCTCCGTATCTCGTTCATCTGCTTGACAGTGTCGAATCCATCTACCTTGGCTATACCGTTGTCAGGAAGTAGTAGGGTACATAGAATACGGTACATCGAAGTCTTGCCGGCACCATCAGGACCGATGAGACCGAAAATCTCACCTTTCCCAACCGAAAAACTTACATCATCAAGGGCTTTCACCTTGCCATACGACTTGCTGATGTTCCGTACTTCTATTACGTTCATGATAGTGACTGCTATTTAAACTTTACTTCTCCATACATCCCGATTTTGACAAGGCCGTCATTGGGGAAAGCTACCTTTACGGCATAGACGAGGTCGGCCCGTTCGTCATCGGTCAGAATAGTCTTAGGCGTGAACTCTGAACGTGAAGAGATCCATGTGACTTTCCCTTCGTACTCTTTCTTTTGTTTGTTCCCAAAGTCGGCCATCACCTTAGCGGATTGTCCTAAACTGATATTCTGCAGTTGGGAAGAGGTGACGTATGCACGGATAAACATATGTTGGATATCGGCTATCTTCAAAATGGGTTTGCCTATGCTGACAAACTCACCTCGTTCTACATATTTCTCCAGAACTGTTCCTTGGATGGGAGCAGTGACATGACATTTGCGGAGTTGGTCTTTCAAAAGATTGACTTGAGCCTCGCTGGCGTTCACTTGCTTGTCGAGTGAACGACTGCTATTCGAGAGAGAGGAGATCTGTGCATCCAATTGTTTCTGGAGTACTAATACTTGATTGGTAGCATCGTCGAGCATTTTGGCAGGAACAGCTTCGTCGTTTACCAGTTCTTGATAGCGTTTTTGCTCCAGCTGAGCTTGTGCCAGTTGCTGTCTTGTCGCAGCGATTTGCCGTTGCAAGTCAGGTTTCTGATTCTGATAAGCCTCCTTGGTAGCTGTCAACTGTTGTATCTGCAACCATACTTGAGTGGTGTCGATGAGGCCGACTTCTTGTCCGTTTGTTACTTCATCTCCTTCGTTGATATTCAATGAAAGTAATGCTCCGTTATGCTCGGCATAGACTGTCGTCTCCGTAGCTTCGAATGTTCCGGTAGCATCGAATTGGTTCCCTTTGTTTCCGCAAGCGGTCATTATCAGTGCCATGCTTGCCCATAGTGTTATCTTTTTCATCCCGATTCTCTTCTTATTGGTTGGTGGTATAATGATTGTCATAGATTTCTTTCAGTAATTCAATCTCATGCATCGACTGTTGCAGTCGGGCAGCATTTTCCTGATTGATTTCGCGGACAAGGTCGTTCACGTCGATGATACCGTGTGCGAGTTTTGACTCGGCTGCCTTGCGTACGGAACTGCGTAGGTTGATGATTTCCTCATCATCTGCCATTAGTTTCCGATATCGGTTCATGTTTTCGTTTTGTTGGATCTGTTCCAAACGGTTATTGAAGAGGAAAACATCGCGGCTGTTCTCTGCCATATCACGTTGAAGTTGAATTTTCATCTTATCGTTCTTACGCGTATAGAGTGCTCCGATGTTCCAAGTCAGTCGGGCACCGACCATACCGTTGAAGGAACCGTTTCGATTCATCATATCTTCGAACATGTTATAGCCTGGATAACCGTAGAATCCTTGGGCAAAAGCACTCAACTTTGGCATCAGAGCAGAGTTAAGGGCTTTCTCCTGAGCGTTTAACAGTTGGAGACGGGCGTCGATGGCCGTCAATTCGGGCCGTTTCCCTAGCTCATTCGATGGTATATTAGCGGATGGTTTCTGTACTTCTCTTACATCAATCCCACAGAAAGTAGATAGAACGGCTTGTAACATTCGTTGTTGTGACTCCAGGGTGGTGAGTTGTTGAATGGCATTAAGCCGTTCTGCCTTTACACTATTCAAGTCGCTTTGCGCGGCTGTCCCGCTCTTCACCATCGAAGCCAGTTTTTTCTCATTCCCATTCAACAGTTCTTGGAGATCTTTGTTCAACTGAATCTGCTCTTTTGTCATCAGCAATGCAAAATACAGTTCGTTTACGCGTTTACGGATGCCATAAAGGTTCACTTCGTTTTCGGCTGTTTGAACCTTCTCCTGTTCACGGGCGATATCTTTCTGACTTTTGATGGTACCACCATCGAAAATTGTTTGGTTGATATCGATACCTACACGATACTGTCCTTTCGAGAGCCCTCGCATATTTAGTCCCATCTGCTGCATCATGTCTTTCATGCCTTCGGGCCACGCTGTTACGTCACTTTGATACGTTGCTTGAGCCGATGCGGAGATCTGTGGTAACCAACCTTTCGATATATTGGAAACCGTAATCGAGGAAGTTTTCTCAATCAGATCATATTGGCGGATGAGCGGATAGTTCCGTTCTGCCGCTTGCTGACATTCCTCCAAGGTTTGTGCGTTGATACTTTGGAGCAGAATGAGAAGTGTTCCTAGTAGACTTGTAATTCTTTTCATGTTTGTAAGATTTCTTTTTACAAAGATGCACTTTTTTCAGTTGACTATCACTATCTTTTTCGATGAATATATGTTCTTTTCGTACAAAATATTGAAAAATTCGTTCAAAAATCCGAGGAAATATTACCTTTGTGTCATAATGGAAGATGATTATGGAGAAACTTCACCAGTTTACGCTAACTCAAATCAAGGAGTTGTTCGATCAGCATGACGAGCTTCGGGCCAACAATTACATTACTCAGAATCTGGTCATTGCCCGTCAACCGAACGTGAACTTAATTAAGAATCAGTTTGAGAATGGTCCTATGATTATGCAAGAGATGCGTATTCTTATATTAAAGCAAGGATGGACGGAACCTATCATCAACCTTGTTCCGCATCATTTTGAGGCTGGTGATTTGGTGTTTGTGGGTGTTAACGGTATTGCACAAATCACAGATGTTTCTGAGGATGCCCAAGCCATCGCTATTTCGTTTAGTGATGAACTCTTTTCGTTGGCAGTTGGGAATCATATTCCACATGCTTTCGACGGTCATTTGCGTGATTTCCATTTCCGTCTTACTTCTCAGGAATTAGAATATATAGATCGGCTGCATGAATTGTTGTATTTCCATACTTGTGAAGAGAATCATAGTCCGCAGGTTACGCTTCAATTGATCAGTACTTTCCTTTGGTATATTGACCATATCTGGAATAAGCATGAGAATGAGAGTCGTAATGCACTATCGCGTGAGCAACGTTTGTTCACAGATTTCATTCAATTAGTCAGTCAGTACGCTCCTTCACAGCATAATCTCGATTTCTATGCCAAACGTCTGTGTTTATCACCTCGGTATATGAGTACGTTAGTCAAACAGGTCAGTGGAAAGGCTGCAAAACAATGGATTGATGATGCGATCATCACACGTATTAAGGTGGCGTTGAGACATTCCGACAAGACGGTTTCAGAGATTGCGGATGAGATGTGTTTTCCTAATTCCAGTTTCTTTTGCAAATATTTCAAACGTTTGACGGGTATGACGACACAAGCCTACCGAGCAGGTCGTTAATCTGAGGATATAAACACAGTTTTCCTTGTCTGAATTTCAAAAATCTTAACATCGCCTTCAAAAACTCGATATTTCACTTCAAAAACTTGATGTTTCGCTTCAAAAACTCGAGTTTTGACCTCAAAAAACTCGAATTCTGAAAAGAAAAACTCAGTGATAGAAAATAATTATTCAGATTCTGTAGGGGACTAGCTTGTCTAGGCCCATGATTACATCATGTTTGCGGGACGATACAAGGTCGTCCCCTACAGTTTTTATTAATGTCCTTGTTTCCATTTTTGTTTTCGTACTCGTTAAAACCTTCCTATGCCCTAAAATTAAAAAACACCCTTCACCTTCACCGATTTTATAATTTACTTAATATCAAATATTTGCAAAATCGAAAAAATCAAAAAGGTGAACCCTTAGGGTTCACCAGGCCGAAAATCCGTAAAAAGGGGTCTGAGGATTTTTCGCTTTTTTCTTGATTTGTCCGGATTGTGGAGGGAGAAAACGACGGTAGTTTTTATCAGAACGACTTGATCTCACGATTGTCGGCAAGCTCAATCACCTCTAAATCCGAGAAATTTCCATCTTCAATGGAGAACCGGACTAAGGTTCGTACCTTGTGAAAGCCATAGATGCCGGCAGCACCAGGATTGATGTGAAGCATTCCTAATGTCTTGTCATACTTTACTTTAAGGATGTGAGAATGACCGCTGATAAACAGTTTCGGTGGACGGATAAAAAGGCTTGCGCGAATGGAATCATCGTAATGTCCGGGGTATCCTCCGATATGTTTGATCATCACCTCGGTGTTCTCGATGACAAAACGGTTGATTAGTGGATAGAATTTACGCATATCCTGTCCGTCGATATTCCCGTAAACAGCACGGAACGGTCGGAAACCAGCCAACCGTTCAGCCACTTCCATGGAACCGATATCACCGGCATGCCATATTTCATCACATTCCTTGAAATATTCCAGATAACGGTCATCCCAGTAACCGTGTGTATCCGATAAGACACCGATTCTTTTCATTTCTTAATAGGAGTGAGGCGAACCATTAAAACACCATGGCCCGGAATTTCTTTCTTCAGGTTCGTCTTGGTTGTACCCAAATCTTTGTGCTGCCAAAGGTCGCGTACCTTATATTCATTTTTACGCATATTGATATCCTCAGCAAAGTAGATGGTGTTTCTCAACCAGTTATAATCAAGATTCCACACTGTCTCGGTACGGTTCATGAAGCAGAGTGCCAACTCACCGTTTGCCAAGGGCTTTGCCCAGATTTCTTTTTCACCCATATCCATGAAACGACGGGCTTGTTCCCCTTTCGGATCTTGGTTTACGGCGATAACCTCCTTATTCATTAGGATTTCTTTGGTCTGATTGTCCATCTTCCGTAGGTCGTTGCCGCTCATCAGCGGAGCAGCCAACATACACCACATAGAGAAATGTGTCACATATTCATCGTATGTCATACCGCCATTGCCAACTTCCAACATTTCAGCATCGTTCCAATGACCTGGTCCGGCATATTCGTACAAATCAGCCATCTTATCAATGATATTCACGATACCTACGCCACCCCAGTCGAAGACACAATCGTAAACATCACGGATATCTGCAGTGACTCTCCAGAGATGACCAATACCTTTTCCCCATTTCCATGGCTCATTCTCTCCCCATTCACAGATACTGAAGACGATAGGACGGCCACTGGCTTTCAACGCATCACTCATGGTCTGATAAGCAGCCTGTGCGTTCTGTCCTTCATTCGAGCACCAGTCATATTTCAGGTAATCAATGCCCCATTTTGCGTATTGACGTGCATCTTGGAACTGATAACCGCGACTGCCCGGTCGGCCTTGGCAGGTATATGAACCGGCACAGGAGTAAATACCCATCTTCAAACCTTTAGAATGAATATAATCGGCAACAGCTTTCATGCCATTTGGGAAACGATCTGGGTCAACCATGATGTTACCATCCTCATCACGGCCTACCTGCCAACAATCATCTACTACGATATATTCGTAACCTGCATCCTTCATTCCCGAAGAAATCATGGCATCCGCCATCTCCCTTAATAAACTATCACTCACATTACATCCGAACTTATTCCAACTGTTCCAGCCCATCGGCGGGGTTTGTGCCAAAGAGTTGAACACTGAGTCAGGAATAGCCTCTTTCGTACCGAAGAAAACTTGTGCAAAAGATGTGGAAACACCGAAAATGAGGAATAGGGTGAAGAGCAATTTTTTCATAAAAGAATGATTTAAGATAATTGAAATAATGATTGTTTTCCGTTTTGCAAAATTAATCTTTTTTGTGATAAAAGGAAATGAATTTGGGAGAAAATGAAAATAAATTCTTTACTTTGTGAACATTAATGAGTAAATGGATAATGGTATGAAAAGTAAATCCTTTTTGATGTGGGGCCTTGGTTTGATGGCTTTGTGCTTGAGTTTACAAGCAACAGCGAAACCTTATGAGTTGAAGTCTCCGAATGGAAAATTGCAGGTGTTGATAAACGATGGAAATCAGCTGACTTACCAAGTCTCATTCGAAGGACAACAGATTACTGAACCTTCAGCCATCGGTTTGAAAATGATGAATGGAAAAGTGATTGGCGAGAACCTTCACATAGCTTCACCAAAGGTTAAGACACGAACAGAAAACATACAATCTCCATTTTATCGGGTAAAATCATTTGTTACCACATACAATGAGGCCGACTTCCGTTTGGGAAATGGCTTCGGACTTATCTTCAGGGCATACGATGAAGGTATTGCCTATCGTTTCTATACAACACAAAGGAAGGAAACGAAGATTTCAGATGAAATCGCAGAATGGAAGTTTGAATCAGATTATAACGCTTATCTTTCTTATGCGTTGGGAAGAAATACACAAGCGATGTCGTACAAGAATATCTACGAGGTAACTCCGTTGACAAAAGCACAACAGAGGGCTGTCGTACTTCCGATGACCGTTGACTGTGGAAAAGTGAAGGTCACTTTGATGGAAAGCGATCTGGAAGCTTATCCTGATATGTTCGTTCAACCGGACGGACAAGGTGTTAAAGCTGCTTTTACTCCATATCAAGGGAAGAATGATTTCATAGCAAAGAGTTTCGGAGCACGGAATTATCCATGGCGAATACTCGCCGTTTCGGAAAAAGATTCCGATATGCCAGTCAATAATATGGTCTATGCCTTGGCTTCGCCTAACCGGATTGGTGATACTTCGTGGATTGAAACAGGAAAATCGTCATGGGACTGGTGGAACGATTGGAACTTGCGACATGTGCCTTTCAAAACGGGAATGAACATGGATACCTATAAGTACTATATTGACTTTGCCAGCGATTATGGCATCGAATATATTACAGTAGATGAAGGCTGGTATCCTGTTCAGAGTAAGGATATGATGACAAGCATTCCTGAGATCAATCTTCCAGAGCTGGTGGATTATGGTAAATCGAAAGGCGTTTTTATCATGATTTGGGCACCGTCCGACGTGTTGGGTGCTAACTTGGACGGTATTTGTAAGAAATTTGCTGAGATGGGTGTCAAAGGATTCAAGGTGAACTTCGGTAACCGACACGATCAGACGACCGTGGAAACGGCTTATCGAATAGCCAAGAAATGTGCGGACTATCATTTACTCTTGAACTATCACGGTTTTTATAAGCCGACAGGTATGAACCGTACTTATCCGAATGTACTGAACTTTGAAAGTGTATTTGGTTTGGAAGAAGTGAAGTGGACAACCATTGAGAAAGATATGCCACTCCATGATGTGACTTTCCCTTATATCCGAATGATGGCAGGACCGGTCGACTATACTCCGGGTGCCATGCTGAACGCTTCAAAGAAAGAATGGAAAGTTTCGAACTCCTCACCAGTCAGCATGGGAACAAGAGCTCACCAACTGGCAGCATATATCGTTCACGACTCCCCACTGACCATGTTGGCCGACTCCCCAACCAACTATCAACGGGAAGAAGAATGTACTGATTTCATCGCTTCTCTGCCAAACGATGTTGACTCTACTTTTATTGCATCCGGAGAAATAGGGAAATACATCGTATCGGTACGTAAAAAAGATATAAACTGGTACATTGGCGGAATGACTAATTGGGATCCGAGAGATGTGGTGCTCGACTTATCATTCTTGCCAAAGCAGTTCCGCTATACGGCAACCATTTTCAAGGATGGATTGAACATCGACAGAAATGCAGAAGACTATCAAGTAGAGAAAATTATCGTAAATCACCAGAGTAAACTGAATATCCATATGGCATCGGGTGGTGGTTTCGCCATCAAACTGGAGGTTTGTCCGGTGCGTAGTGAGGTGATAGGTGTGCCTGAAGGAAAAGGAATCCATCCTTTCTATAAGAAATATATCGAGACGGAGGGGTTGTATGTGACTTCCTCAGAAAAGGTGGCTGATGAGGCCTTGCTGAAGGCTTGCGATATCCTTAGTTTAATGTTGTCAAAGCGACCGGACGTGAAAGCACACATGGTAGAGCAAGGCTGTCACGTGATGATTATAGGACGCGATGAGGAAACTTGTGATATTCCTGAGTTTGCACATATCTGTACCACCCCCGACAGCATCAAATTCTGGAACTGGCGTGCCCGTGGTTTCGGCGGTGCACCCGAGGATACTTATTCATCCAGCTGCGGTGAAGAAAATGTGTTGGCATTGCCGGGTGACCGCTATGTCGGGGAGAACATTTTGATTCACGAATTCTCGCACCTCATCCATCAGATTGGTATAGCCGAGATAGAACCCGACTTCAACGACCGCCTGGAAACGATTCGACAGCATGCGTTGGAGAAAGGATTATGGAGCAAGACTTACGGTATCGGTAGCAAAGAAGAGTATTTTGCCGAGTGCGTACAGTCGTTCTTTAACTGTAATCGCTATTCAGTCCCAGCGAATGGTGTACACAACTGGGTAAATCGTCGGGTAAAACTGAAAAACTACGATCCGGAGATGTATGCTTTGTTGAAAGAGTATTTCTACGAGATCGATATTCCTATCTATAATGAGATACATCGTTAACTATTATATCATGAAAGTAAACAAGATCTTATTGGCCCTTGCTTTCATCCTCACGGGAGGAACGGCCTGGGCGCAAGGTTCGTTGGAAGATTATCAACGGGCTTATTCCATGCGTCAGAAGTATGGAATGGATAAAGTATTGAACTTGAATGTGATGCCACAATGGATTGAGGGAACTCATTCTTTCTGGTATTTGCAACAGACGCCGCAGGGACGGAATTACCTTCTGGTGGATGCCGATAAAAAAGGAAAAAAGGAATTGTTTAGCCCTGCTAAGTTGGCTACCGCTTTGTCGAACGCAACGAAAAAAGAGGTAAAAGAGGATGAAATGATGTTGGAACGTATGAATGTTTCAAAGGATTTCGATCAATTGAAATTCGTCTATGGTGGACATCGTTGGACTTATGCCGTAAAAAAGAATATCTTGACAGATGAAGGAGCGTTACCTCCTCGTCCACAAGAGAAACATTGGATGGAGATTGATGAGGAAAAAGATGGTGACCCCGTGACTTCACC
>CAMVLL010000056.1 GCA_947168315.1 uncultured Bacteroidota bacterium
CTCCATTCCGAAGGCAGCAATCTGTATCTTTGGCTGCGAAGTACCCATGTCGGCGTTACCTTCATTCGTACAAACAATGATCTCTCCTGTCTCTGCGACGGCAAAGTTGGCTCCTGTCATGGCGGCATCGGCATGAATGAATCGTTGACGGAGATTTTTCCTTGCTGCATGTGTTAAATAAGTCGGATCTGAGTTGCCGTGCTCGGTATTCATCTCTTTCTCGAACAGTTCACCGACTAATTCACGTTTGATATGAATAGCTGGCATGACGATATGTGAAGGTTTGATCTTCATAAGTTGAAGAATTCGCTCACCTAAGTCGGTCTCTACTACCTCAATGCCTTTTGATTCTAGATACGGGTCCAGTTCACACTCCTCGGAAAGCATGGATTTGCTTTTCACAAAGTGTTCTACATGATGTTGTTTCAGAATACCATAGATAATACTGCAATATTCCTCAGCATCTTTCGCCCAATAAACCTTTGCTCCGTTTGCAATGGCATTTTTCTCGAAGGTCGTGAGCAACGTGTCAAGGTGACTGTTGCTATACATCTTGATGGCTGATGCCGCATCCCGTAATTTCTCCCATTCGGGTATCCCTTTTCCTAATTTATCTCTTTTGGCACGAACCATCCATAGCGTTTGATCATGCCATGCAACCTGTTCTTTATCTTTCAGGAAGCGGGCTGCATTCTTAGAATGTCTGGTACTCATAATCCTGCTGCTAAAATTTCGACAATATGAATGGTTTTTATCGGAAGTTTCTCCTTGTTGATTAGTCCTTGTTGGTTCATCAGGCACGAACTATCGGCTCCTGTGATATATTCGGCTCCTGTTGCAATATGGCGATGTACTTTGTCGTGTGCCATTTGTACGGAAACGGCACTTTCCTCAACCGAGAACATACCACCGAATCCACAACATTCGTCAGAACGCTCAGGTTCCAGCACCTCTATTCCATCAACCATGGATAGTAGATCACGCATCTTATTAAAATACGGTACATTCTGTTCGCTGCATGAAGAAAGGTGAAGCAAACGTACACCATGGCAGCTGTTTTGCAAGGATACCTTATGAGGGAAGTGAGCATTTAACTTCTCTGGCTTTACCACATCGTGGATAAACTCACAGATTTCGTACACTTTGCCTTCGCTGGCACAATGATGATCGGGTTGTGGACGAAGTTTACCGTAATTATCTCTGACAAATGCGACACAACTAGCTGACGGACCAACTACGTAGTCGTAATCTTTAAACTTTTCGTCGAAACGGTGAACTAAGTCGATTGCATCTTTTTCGAATCCGGCATTGGCCATTGGTTGTCCGCAGCATGTTTGGTCAATGGGATAGTCAACATCTACGCCTAAACTTTTCAGAAGTTTATAGGAAGCGATGCCTACTTGTGGATATACCGCGTTCACATAACACGGTATAAATAGTCCTACTTTCATAAGTTAGTTGATATAAATACTACCACAAAAATAATAAATGATACATAAAAAACAAGAATAAAAGCATAAAAAAACAGTTCCCACGAATCACTTCGTAGGAACTGATTAACTAATAACTAACTTGTGTGGTTTTTGTAAATATCTATATGACTAACTTATGTGCAAAGGTATTTCTTTTCGGAAATTCTGTCAATCCCTAATACTCGGTATTTTAGATTTTGACCTCGCTGATATCCACCAACTTGTTGACGATGGCGTAAATGGTAAGTCCTGCGGCAGAATGAATCTGTAACTTTCGAGAGATATTTCTGCGGTGTGTGATAATGGTATGAATCGATAGGAAGAAATGATCGGCCATCTCCTTATTGGTCATTCCTTTTACGATGCAGCAGATAACTTCTTTTTCTCGTTGGGTTAAAGCTTCTTGTTCCGAATTATCTTTGTTTAGACGTAATAAGTTACTTATCTTCTTTTCTATTTCATCGGCTGAATTATATAGTTCGATGCAATCATCAAAACCTTTGAGTAAGTTGGAATCGGTGACAGAACATAGTAAGGAGATGATTTTTATTTCTTCTTTCGGATAGGTTTCTCTGAACTGTTCGACATTGAAAAAACCACCAAACAATGGGTTAATGATTAATATGTCGGGAACATGTCCTTGCATACAATCATTTAATCCTTCGAGGGATGTTATTTCCAGTGGTTCAATGTTCAGTTCAGGTAGTTTTCTCAATACAGAAATTAGACCGTTTCGAACAATGACCGACGTTTCTGCAACCGCAATGCTTATCGTTTCCAATCGTTTCATTGAACCTCCTTTTCTAACCGTCGAACGGCAGGCACAAATAGATAATCTTCGATCTCGCAATGTGCGACCAAATCTTCTTCACAACTGAAGATATCAAAGAGCACGGCGTTCAAAAGATTATTGCTAACGTTGGCAGGATAATATTTTATGATAATATTTTTGAGTTCCTTAATCTTTAATTCTATCTGGTCGTGATGACGAGCATATCTTGTGATATGGAAGTTTTCATCTTTATGACCTTCAATCAATTTTTCGACATACTTGAACACATGTTTGTTTTCATAATCCATATGTTTCTTCACTTCTTCAACGTATGCGTCAAAAAACTTCATAATAAGGTATGATACTTCATTCTTATTTTTATAATCGATAGCTTGCGCCAACTTCATTCGGATTTCCGGTAGTTGGAACTCAAGGAAGTAATGGTGCGCTTGTTTCAAATAATTCATTAACGAGCGAACAGATATTCCTTCCAGGTTATCAACCATTCGGTTGTTCTCTTCCGAAACAAAGTTTATGACTGCCAAAAAGGTGGTGCAGTCCACCTGACAAGTATCACACACCTCCTTTACGGTCTGATCTCCAAATCCTAAAGGTAATTCAAAACGACTCAGCACTTGCAACAAATTGTAATTGTCGCAAATCAAATCGCTCATCTTATCCGTGGACTTATATTTCCCTTTTTTGCACATTCTATTATACATAAGAATCCACTTACAAAATTAGATGTTGTAATATGTTATATCAATCCCTATTTTTAGGTATTTCAATATACTTCCACTTTTGCCGCAGCAGCCTTACATTTATCGCGTAAAGCATTGACATCGCTTCCTAAAGGAGCATAACAAACCACAACGCCCATCCGTCGATTCTTTCTTGTTGTCGGCTTTCCAAAGATTCTCAAATAGGTGTTTGGCAATACACACACTTCTTCTTCACCACGATAGTTCGGTTTTTCCTGACTGGCAATAGGTGAAAGAATGACGGCACTCGCTCCTATTCGCTCTAGTTTGATTTCGGGAATCGGCAATCCCAGTACGGCATACAGATGTAATTCGAATTCATTCAGTTGTTGTGTGTTCGCCAAAGTCACCATTCCTGTATCATGTGGACGAGGAGACAATTCGGAGAAGTAAACACCATCCTTACTCAAGAAGAATTCTACTCCCCAAATACCATATCCGGTTAAAGCTTTCGTTACTTTGTCGGCCATATGTTGAGCTTCTTTTAACTGATCCTCGGTCAATGCTGCCGGTTGATAACTTTCACGATAGTCTCCACTGATTTGAACATGTCCGACTGGCGGACAGAAAAGTGTCGGACCATTCTTTTGGGTAACGGTAAGTAAGGTAAACTCACTGTCGAAATGAATAAACTCCTCAATAATCAATTCTTTGATATCTCCACGACTGCCACTGCAACCGTATTCCCACGCATGCTGCAAGTCGTCTGCACTACGAACAACCGACTGTCCCTTACCGGAAGATGACATTAAAGGTTTTACTACACATGGAAAACCAATGACCTCGGATGCTTTCTTCAACTCATCGAATGTTTTTGCATAGAAATAACGTGCTGTACGTAGTCCCAACTCCTTTGCTGCTAAGTCACGGATTGCTTTACGATTCATTGTATAGTTGACAGCACGGGCACTTGGTACAACCTGTATCCCTCTTTCTTCCCAATGATATAGGCGTTCAGTACGAATAGCTTCAATTTCCGGAACGATTAAGTCGGGCTGATGCTTTCTGACAGCGGCATCCAACGCGTCACCATCCAACATATTAAACACTTCATACTCATCTGCCACTTGCATAGCTGGAGCACCCTTATAAGAATCACAAGCAACTACATATTGTCCCAATCTTTTAGCTGCAATTACGAATTCTTTTCCTAATTCGCCTGAACCTAATAGTAAAATCTTCTTTGTCATAAACTGAGTTTTATTAAACTTTGCAAAGATACACTTTTTACAAAAAATTCTACTATCGTGATACTACAATTCATTCTTTTATTACTTTTGTACCGCTAAAAACAAATATATGATACACATTCGAAAAGCTTCACTTGAAGACTTACCACTGATCCACGAAATGGCTTCTGTGGTATTCCCACACACGTACGCCAAGATCCTCTCTCCCGAGCAATTGGATTATATGATGGAATGGATGTATTCGATTCCAAATCTCCAGAAGCAGATTACGGAGGAAAATCATATTTATTATCTTGCCTATGAGGATGATCAGCCAGTAGGTTATGTCTCAATTCAACCGGAAGGTAAAGATGTGTTTCATTTACACAAAATATATGTCCTTCCCGACCAGCAAGGAAAACACTATGGACAAGCTCTTTTCATAAAAGCGATAGAAGCAATCAAGGAGATTCATCCCGAACCTTGTCAGATGCGTTTGAATGTGAACCGTAATAACAAAGCTTTAACGTTCTATGAGCATATGGGAATGAAGATGATTGATCAAGGAGACTTCCCAATCGGACATGGATATTATATGAATGATTACATTATGGGACTGGATATTTAGCCTTTTCCAATGTTAATAATTTTTCCTTCACATCTAATCCTCCGCCATAGCCTATTAATTGTCCGTTTGCTCCTATCACACGATGACAAGGTATTACAATCATGATAGGATTCCGATTGTTTGCCATCCCTACAGCTCGCATGGCTTTAGGTTTTCCGATAGCAATGGCAATATCTTTGTATGAACGTGTTTCACCGTATGGAATTTGCTTTAATGCATTCCATACCTTTTCTTGGAAATCAGTTCCTTGCGTTTTAATTGGGATATCAAATGAATCTCTTTTCCAAGCGAAGTATTCTGATAGTTGGCGATATGTTTCTTTTATGACCTCAGTTTCTTTGTAGGTTCCTTGCCAACCTTCAACTTTGTTCGATATACCAACAATCGAACCGTTGTTTTCGAGGATAAACAACGGTCCGATGATAGTTCTATATTTGTAAAAACAATTCATTATTGATGTTGAAGGCGTAATAAATCGTTGACGGTCTTAACAGGATTGAAAGTAGATAATGGTACTTCAACGAAAATGGTGTTCCAATCACTCATTGCTCCATTCCATAATCCAGGACGTTCCAATGCTTTCAACTCTCGTCCGTCTTTAGATTTTGAAGAAATAAAACCAGTAGTTTCATCAACATATTTCGGTAAATCGAATGGTTCACCTTTATAATTCTTAATACCACATACCAAATCTACAGGATTGAAATGTGTTCCTTTCTCGAACATTGCTTTCTTTGCAGGATCACTCATATCAATCTGGGTGCTTTCAAGAATTTGTAAAGAAACCGTTCCATCTTGGTTGTACGCCAGGAACGGACCGCCGCCTGGTTCACCTACATTCTTCACCATTCCACAAACGCGGATTGGACGATTGAGCTTTTTCTTTAGATAAATAGCCAGATCAGTATCCTCTAATTGAAAAATATCTTGTTTCCTGCAGCAGATATCATGCTGCACAAAATGAGCGATCTCCTGTAATTGGCTATGATTATATTGTCCTGTCTCCAATAATTTTAGATATTCAAAGATTTTAGCTTGAGTGCTCACTAATACGCCAGCAATCAAATTCTTGTATTTGACGGTATCGTCTTTCAATTTATCAGGAACGACATTATCTATATTCTTTATGAAAACAATATCTGCATCCAAATCATTCAAATTCTCGATCAACGAGCCATGACCACCTGGACGGAATAAGAGCTTGCCGTCAACACGGAATGGTTCATTACTTAAATCGGCAGCAATTGTATCAGTACTAGGCTTTTGAATAGAGAACGTAATGTCGTATGTGACTTGGTATTCATCTGCATATTGTGGCGCTTTCTCGTTTACTAACTGCATGAACAAGTCCTTATGTTCGGGTGATACAGTAAAGTGCACGTGTACACAATTGTCATTTCCTTTGGCGTATAACGCTCCTTCAACCAAATGTTCTTCCAACGGCGTACGACTATCTTCTTCGTAACGATGGAACTTTAACAAACCTTTTGGTAAGGAGCCATAATTCAAACCTTTCTTTTCCAACATATTAGCAACGATAGCCTTGTATTGACCTTCCTTCATCAAGGTGTCAATATCTTTCTGCTCGTTCTTTAGACACGCCTCATTTAAGTCCTTATAAAATGCAAAATAATGAATGTGCGCGAAATAATCCTTCTCAAAATCGGTCTGAGGAACATCATATTCTGCATTTAAGAACGCAAACATATTTTTAAACATACGACTGGCAGCACCTGAAGCCGGTACAAATTTCACAATCTTTCGGTCAGTTTGCTTGTATGCTTCCCATGCTTTAAGGTAATTCTCTGTATCAGTGTCGTTTGGCACCAAGATACCTTTCCCAACCGAAGCGGCTGCTTCTAGTTGTAAATAAGGAAAACCTTGACGAAAATGTTCGAGTTGCTCGTTTATTTGTTCTTCTGTAATTCCTTTTCTCAAAAGGAAATCCTTGTCAGCTTGTGTAAACATAAACTATAGTTATTAGAATGATTATATATCTGAATGAATATGTGAATGAATCTTGTTTTACGTTCAAAAATACGAATTATTTTTGGATGTATCGCCTAATGCGGAAAGAAATAACTATCTTTATCCCAGAAAATAGGATTTGTGATATGGACGGACAAACTTTTTTTACGGCAGAAGAGTTAAAACAATTACTCGTTTTGTATAAAAAACTCATCCGAATGACTGGTGATACCTTGTTAATTGACGATTTTCATCGTGTGAAGTCGTTCTATCAGACTCATGCGACAACAGAAAATTTGCCTAGAAACGTTTTTGGTATGAATCCAATCATTCGTGACTTACAGACTTCCTTGATTGCCGTTGAAGAAATGGGATTGAGACGTGCCTCTATCTTGAGCATCATGTTACACCATGCTGTTCAATATAAACTTTGTCGAATAGAAGATATTGAAAAAGAATTTGGTGAGGACGTTGCTAAGATTATTCGAGGATTAGTCCGTATAAATGAGCTGTATGCCAAGACTCCGAACATTGGATCTGAGAACTTTCGTAACTTGCTGATCTCGTTTTCAGAAGATATGCGCGTTATAATGATCATGATTGCCGATCGTGTCAACTTGATGCGTTTGGTAAAGGATAACGATCAACAAGAGGCAAAGGAACGTCTTTCAAACGAGGCAGCCTACTTATATGCTCCTATCGCCCACAAATTAGGTCTTTATAAGTTGAAATCTGAACTGGAGGACCTCTCACTGAAATATACTGAGACCGATATTTATTATCATATTAAGGATAAACTGAATACGACAAAAGCTGCTCGCGATAAATATATTGCCGCTTTTATAGAACCGATTCAGAAAAAACTGACAGATGCTGGATTACGCTTTCACATGAAAGGTAGAACAAAGTCAATCCATTCCATCTATCAAAAGATGAAAAAACAAAACTGTCCGTTTGAATCAGTGTACGACTTGTTTGCGATCCGTATCATCTTAAATACTCCGATGGAGAAAGAAAAACAGGTCTGCTGGCAGGTTTATTCTATTATTACGGACATGTATAAGCCTAACCCGAAACGATTACGCGACTGGTTATCTGTGCCAAAGAGTAACGGTTATGAGTCTTTGCATACCACCGTAATGGGACCGGAAGGAAAATGGGTGGAAGTACAGATCCGGACTGAACGTATGGATGACATTGCTGAACGAGGCTTGGCCGCTCACTGGCGTTATAAAGGCATTAAGAGTGACGGAAACGTTGATGAATGGCTGAAAAATATTCGCGAAGCGTTGGAAAGTGCTTCTTCCGACATCGAAGCGATGGATCAGTTCAAGTTAGAACTGTATGAAGACGAAGTTTTTGTCTTTTCTCCCAAAGGTGATCTTTACAAACTCCCCAAAGGTGCTACAGTACTCGACTTTGCTTTCTCCATTCATACACAATTAGGATGTCATTGTATTGGCGCAAAAGTAAATGGAAAGAATGTACAGTTACGTCAGAAGTTAGTTAGTGGTGACCAGGTCGAGATAACTACTTCCAACTCACAACATCCAAAACGTGATTGGCTGAAGTTTGTCACGACTTCAAAGGCTCGTACCAAAATACGTCAAGCTTTGAAGGAAATGGAAGCTCATCAAGTTGCCTTTGCCAAGGAGACAATCGAACGTCGATTCAAAAATAGAAAGATTGAATACGATGAGACAACCATGATGAGACTCATCAAGAAGATGGGATATAAGACCGCTACTGAGTTTTATCAAGATATCGCCGATTATAAACTTGATGCCAATACCGTTTGCGACCGTTTCATTGACCTGAAACAAGAAAAAACAGATTTGGTAGAGAACTATACAATCCGGAGCGCGGAGGAATATAACCTCTTACCAAGCGAGGAAATGAAACATTTCAAAGAGGATGTGCTGGTAATCGATCAAGACTTGAAAGGTATTGAGTTTCAGTTGGCAAAATGCTGTAATCCAATCTATGGAGATGATGTTTTTGGCTTTATCACAGTTAGCGGCGGTATAAAGATACACCGAAAGGATTGTCCGAATGCTCCCGAACTGAAGGCTCGTTTCCCCTATCGTGTTGTCAAAGCACGTTGGGCAGGAAAGAGTATTGGCAGGAAATATCCGATTACTTTGCATATTGTGGGACAAGACGATATTGGTATTGTGACAAATATTACATCTATTATTAATAAGGAAGAGAATATCACTTTACGTTCCATCAGCATTGATTCAAATGATGGGCTATTTGCCGGTACATTAACCGTTATGGTTGATGACATGTCGAATTTGCTTGCATTAATTAAAAAAATTAAGACTGTGAGGGGTGTAAAGCAGGTAAATCGCTGATAAATAGTTAAAATTACTTTAATCTTGACTTAAGAAATAAAGATTTACTACCTTCGCAATGGTTTATAAATAAATGTAGTAATGAAAAAGTTTTTATTATCAACATTCTTGATGCTGTTGGCCTTTGTTGCTTATTCAGCTGTTAATGATGGAAATCCGGAAATCACTTTTGAGAATGTGGAACATGACTTCGGTCAATTCTCATCAGCTAATCCGAAAGTTTCATGCGAGTTTGTATTTAAGAACACTGGAGATGCCCCACTTGTAATCCATCGTGCGATTGCTAGTTGTGGATGTACTGTTCCCGAGTATTCTAAGGTTCCTATCAAACCAGGTGAAACAGGTAAGATTGTAGTCGTTTACAATGGTGCTGGCAGACGTGAAGGTTATTTTGAAAAACATATCACTGTTTGGACAAATGCAAAGAACACTAAAGGAACTGATACAGCGGGTACTTTGGTTTTGATGATCAAAGGAACAATGGTTTCAGCGGAAAGTGAAGCAAAATGATTTAAAAAAACAATAAGGAATAGCGGATATCCAAAAGATATTCGCTATTTTTATGGCTGTTTGTAAATAACCTTTTATCAGAATTCAATATGGATAAAGAAGATCAAAAACAAATCGGACTACCCGAGAACGCGTTTCGTCCCCTCAAAGAAGGAGAATCGTATAAATCATTGCTATCTCCGGATAAGCAATATCCGGAAGTGAACGCCTGGTCAGTGTCTTGGGGTATCGTCATGGCCGTTATTTTCTCTGCTGCGGCCGCTTATTTAGGTTTAAAAGTGGGACAAGTTTTCGAGGCTGCTATTCCAATTACCATTATTGCAATAGGTTTGTCGAGTGCTACTAAACGAAAGAATGCATTAGGTGAAAATGTTATCATCCAATCTATCGGTGCTTGTTCAGGCGTTATCGTAGCAGGTGCTATCTTTACCCTACCCGCTCTCTATATCTTGCAAGCAAAGTATCCCGAGATGACGGTTAATTTCATGCAGATGTTTATCAGCTCTCTCTTGGGTGGCGTTTTAGGAATCCTTTTCTTAATTCCTTTCCGTAAATATTTTGTAAAAGATAAACATGGAGAGTATCCTTTCCCAGAAGCAACTGCAGGAACACAGGTCTTAGTCTCCGGCGAAAAGACCGGAAGTCAAGCAAAGCCTTTACTCATTGCAGGTTTGATTGGTGGTCTTTATGATTTTATAGTTGCATCTTTCGGATGGTGGAATGAAAACTTTACAACTCGTGTTGTAGACTGGGGAGCTACAATTGCAGAAAAGGCAAAGATAGTTCTGAAGATTAATACGGGAGCTGCTTTACTTGGATTAGGATATATAATCGGCTTGAAATATGCTGCAATTATTTGTGCTGGATCTCTTTTGGTTTGGTTAATAATCGTTCCTGGCTTATCACTTTTCTTCGGTGATCAAGTGTTGAATATGTGGAATCCGGATATTACGATGACAGTTAGTCAGATGTCACCTGAGATGATCTTTACTGAATATGCAAAAAGTATTGGTATTGGTGGCATAGCTATGGCTGGAATCATTGGAATTGTCAAATCATGGGGAATAATAAAAAGTGCGGCTGGCTTAGCTGTTCGTGAGATTGGTGGAAAGAAAGAGAAGGAAACTGTAGAACGTACACAAAAGGACTTACCAATGAAGTTCATTCTGTTTGCATCCATCTTTACTTTGTTACTCATCTTTGTATTCTTCTACTTGGATGTCATGCATGGTAACCTGCTTTATAGTTTAGTTGCATTGCTATTAGTTGCAGTTATCGCTTTCTTGTTTACAACTGTCGCTGCAAATGCCATTGCAATTGTTGGAACTAACCCTGTTTCTGGTATGACTTTGATGACATTAATTCTTGCTTCTGTCGTTATGGTCGCTGTAGGATTGAAAGGACAAAGTGGTATGGTCGCAGCTTTGGTTATGGGTGGTGTTGTTTGTACTGCCCTTTCTATGGCTGGAGGTTTCGTTACTGATTTAAAAATCGGTTATTGGATCGGATCTACACCTGCAAAACAAGAGACTTGGAAGTTCTTGGGTACATTGGTTTCGGCTGCAACCGTCGGTGGCGTAATTATGATTTTGAATAAAACATACGGTTTTTCGTCAGGTGCGTTGGTCGCACCACAAGCAAATGCGATGGCTGCCGTGATTGACCCGTTGATGAATGGTGTCGGTGCTCCTTGGTTATTGTATGGCATCGGTGCATTAATTGCGATCTTATTGACAATCTTCAAGATTCCTGCTTTGGCCTTCGCGTTAGGAATGTTTATTCCTCTGAACTTGAACCTTCCATTGTTGGTAGGTGGAGCCGTTCAATGGTACGTTTCAACTCGAAGCAAGGACAAGGAAGTTAACCAGGCACGAACAGAAAAAGGAACGTTACTTGCAAGTGGATTGATAGCCGGTGGAGCTTTACTTGGAGTAGTAAGTACTGGACTGAAATTTGTCGATATTGATATGTTTAATGCTGCATGGCAACAGAATCCATGGAGTGAAGTATTGTCATTGGTTGCATATTTATTGCTGATTGGTTGGTTGATACGTAGCAGTATGAAAGCAAAAAAATAAGTAGAAACTTTGTTGATATCAGAAAATTGTGTAATTTTGCACCCGCTAATACGAGATATTAGCATAAAATTCAAATCATTCATTTAAAAAGTTAAACAATGGCAACAAAAATCAGATTGCAAAGAAGAGGACGTAAAGGTTATGCGTTCTATTCAATCGTTATTGCTGACTCAAGAGCACCACGTGATGGTAAATTTACTGAGAAAATTGGTACTTACAACCCTAATACCAATCCTGCCACAGTAGATTTGAATTTTGATCGTGCTTATCATTGGGTTATGGTTGGTGCACAACCTACAGACACAGTTCGTAACATCCTTTCTAGAGAAGGTGTTTACATGAAGAAGCACTTGATGACAGGTGTAGCTAAAGGTGCTTTCACTGAGGCTGAGGCTGAGATGAGACTGAATGCTTGGAAGAATGACAAGCAGAACGGTTTGAAGGCTTTGAAGGCTAAGTTGGAAGCTGAGAAGAAAGAGGCTGCTAAGGTTCGTTTGGAAGCTGAAAAGAAAGTAAACGAGCAAATCGCTGCTAAAGTAGCTGAGAAAAAGGCTGCTGAAGAAGCTGCAAAGTCAGAAGCTGAGGCTGCTGCTCCTGCAGAAGAAGCCGCTCCTGCTGAAGCTTAATCGAATTGTCAGAAAAAAGTTAACTCCTTTGGAAGCATCCAAAGGAGTTTTTTTATGCTGTTTTATCATCATCGTTATGAATCTCGTTAAAAAAATTCCTTACCTTTGTATAAATGAGTATAACTAAAGGATGACAGAGAAACAAAAAGCTTTTATCAAACTTCACCTTTCTGTATTGCTTGCTGGTTTTACAGGTTTGTTTGGTAAACTTATCACACTGAATGAAGTAAATATCGTGTGGTATCGTATGTTTTTTGCTTCTGTTTTCCTACTTATCTTGAAAGGCTTACCTAAAGTCTCTAAAAAAAAATTGCTCCATCTATCATTGGCAGGAGCTTTACTTGGTTTTCATTGGGTGTTGTTTTATGGTTCTATCAAACTATCGAATATCAGTATAGGTGTTGTTTGTTATTCATTAGTCGGTTTCTTCACCGCATTGATTGAGCCTAAAGTTTTCCATAAAAAAATCTCGATGCTAGAGTTTCTGTTCTCTTTGATCACAGTTATCGGACTGGTTTGTATATTTTCATTTGACTCACGTTATCGGTTAGGAATCTGTGTTGGCGTCGTTTCTACCTTTATGGCTGCTTTATATGGTACTTTAAATAAGAAGATTTCTGCTGATATTCCTAGTAGTACTACCCTTCTCTATTCGATGATGGGTGGACTTTTGTTCCTTTCTTTTATAATACCGTTCTACTTATTAATATTTCCTTCTTCACAACCGGTTCTCGTCTTTCCGCAAGGAAGTAATTTATACTGGTTGCTTTGTTTATCACTTATCTGTACAGTAGGATTATACCTCTTACAAATACAATCTCTGAAACATCTTTCAGCATTCACGGTCAATCTTACGTATAACTTAGAGCCATGCTATACCATTCTCATTGCTTTTATCTTCTTTAATGAGGCTCGTGAACTTAACTTCTCATTTTATATTGGAGTATCTCTCATCATCATTAGTGTGATGCTTCAAACTTGGCGGGCATCACGAAAATAATCTAAACATTTTTGACAAGAACATTTCAATTCAATTAAATATCATTGTTGTAATGATATCGTAATACTGTTTGTTTGAATTGGGATAATCATACTTATATTTTTGTGGCCGAAAACTAATTAGAAAAAATATGGACAACTATGTATTAATTGCATTTAGATTACTAGGTGCTCTTGGTTTATTAATTTATGGTATGCGTATGATGAGTGAGGCATTGCAGAAAATGGCAGGTCCTCAGTTACGACATATCCTTGCTAAAATGACAACAAACAGAATTACTGGAATGTTGACTGGCACATTTGTTACTTGTACTGTTCAGTCTTCTTCCGCAACAACTGTTATGACGGTTTCATTTGTTAGCGCTGGTTTATTGACACTCTCTCAAGCTATCTCCATAATTATGGGTGCAAATATTGGTACAACATTAACAGCTTGGATAATGTCTTTAGGATATTCTGTTGATTTGACCAGTATTGTCTTTCCTGCTTTTTTCATTGGAATGGTTCTTATTTACAAAAAACGTCATCGTTACTTTGGTGATTTCTTATTTGGAACAGCCTTTCTTTTTCTTTCACTTGTAATGTTAAGCGCAGCAGGTAAAGACATGGATTTAGAACACAATGAAGCAGCCATCAAGTTTTTTAGTTCCTTTGATACTTCCAGTTATCTAACTGTTTTATCTTTTTTAGCCATTGGTACCATCATCACTTGTATTGTACAATCATCGGCTGCCGTGATGGCAATAACGATTCTACTTGTTTCAACAGGAGTTTTGCCGATTTATCTGGGTATTGCCCTAGTGATGGGTGAAAATATTGGTACCACTGCTACAGCAAACCTTGCAGCTATGGGTGCAGGAACTCAGGCACGAAGAGCAGCATTGGCACATTTGCTTTTTAATGTATTTGGAGTAATCTGGGTTCTTATTATATTTTATCCGTTTGTTGACTTTGTTTGTTCATTAGTTGGATACAACACTACGTTAGAAGGTCAGACTGAACGTCTACCTGTAGTTTTAGCCATGTTCCATACCTTTTTTAATATATCGAATACTCTTTTACTTATCAACTTTATACCTCAAATAGAACGAATCGTTTGTTGGATACTTCCTGAAAAACAACAAAAGCCTAAAGAAGAGTTCTATTTGCAATATATTCAATCTAATTTGGTTCAAACTCCTGAAATCTCCGTCTTACAGGCTCAAAAAGAAACTTTCAGATTTGCAGAATATGTAAAAGAAATGTTTGGTATGGTTCGTCAAGCATTTAATGAATCTGATGATAAACGGTTTGAAGAATATTATTCACAAATAAATGATAAAGAGGAATATGCTGATCGGATGGAAATAGAGATTGCTAATTATTTGGGAAAAGTGAGTGATGATCATCTAAGTGATAAAACGAAGAGAAAGATTCGACAAATGATACGGGAAATTGGGGAATTAGAGTCAATATCTGATGCATGTTATAACCAAATAAGGATTCTCGAACGATATCACACATTTGGACAACGTTTTACTTCTGAACAAATAATGCAGTTACAATCCATGATGGACCTTTGTGACAACTCCCTTAATCATATGTTGAATTTGATGAAAGGTCATCACAACAAGTTTATCGTTAAAGAAGTATATCGAATTGAAAATGAAATAAACAACATTCGTGATTCCTTGAAAACGAAGAATATTGAAAACGTTAATAATCAGCTGTATGACTATAAACTAGGTATGACTTTCGGAGATTTGGTCAACTCACTGGAAAGATTAAATGACTATATCGTAAATGTAATTCAGACAAAGTTTGGGAAATAAGTTGTATCTTTGCAGCCCAAACCTAAAAGGATGTCTGAAAAAGATCTACGGAGATACTTACGAGAGATGAAAGATGATTCTGAAGAAGCCTTCAGGTCATTTTACAACCTTACCTACGACCGACTGTTTCGTATTGCATATTATTATGTGAAAAAGGAAAGTCTGGCACAGGAAGTGGTGATAGATGCTTTCATGAATCTATGGAATAAGCGAAGTACTCTTTCAGACATCGAGAATCTGGAGAACTATTTGTTTACCGTCACCAAGAACGTAGCCTTAAATACGTTGGAGAAAGAGAGTCACCATCAGGCTCTCTCCGTAGAAGATACGACTTTCGATGAGGCATCCTTCTCCGACTCACCCGAAGAGGTACTGATATCCGAAGAATTATTTGCAAGATATGTCAAGGCATTGGACCGCTTACCGGAACGATGCCGACAAGTCTTTATTGCCATTCGTGAAGAACGGAAATCGTACAAGCAAGTCGCCTCGGAAATGAACATTACCGAAAAGACCGTAGATGCACAGTTACAGAAGGCTTTACAACTGCTTAGGGAGTCATTAACATAATTTAATAATAAAAAAGACACTTACGAATAGGGAATTTATTGAAATCACCTGTTTATCGTATAAAAGACAGAAATGAACGATAATTTCGACAAGGTACTCGACAGTCTGGTTCAATCCACCCGCTCTCCTAAAGGAGCGTACTCGAAGGAACGAACCTGGATGAAGCTGGAAGCCAGAAGGAAGGCTGAAGTTCGCCGACACAGATTCGTGATTTGGCGAAGAGTCTGTTCGGTGGCTGCCGTCTTCTTCATCTGTCTGTTGGGCTGGGCTACTTATCATCAGCTGATTGTAGAGCCCCGTTCATCCCAACCTTCAGTGGAAATTCCTGCTCATGAGAAACAGCCAAGCACGATGGTTTTTAAACAAGAAACTCTACAAAATATTGTGGATATCTTGATGCAAACCTATCACAGGCCAATCATCATTGAGGATGAGACACTGAAGAACTATCGGATTACCGCCACTTTCCGTTCTGATGAGTCGTTGGACGAGATCCTGAACCTGCTGCAGAAGGCTTCAGCATTCACATATACCAACGCGAACGATACGATTATCATTAAAACAGGTAGAATCTATGAAACAAACTAACGGTTCAATTATCCATCGAACCATCCTATTCCTTTTCCTCTGCTGCTTCATCCAGACATCGATGGCACAGAATCAGCAGACCTATACCTTACACCTTGAAAAGGTTTCATTAAAAGAATTTATTCAAGAGGTCGAGAAACATACTCCATACACCTTTAT
>CAMVLL010000057.1 GCA_947168315.1 uncultured Bacteroidota bacterium
GTCAAGCCGTCATGAAGTTTTGTCAGGCCCGCCTCTCTCCTCCTCTGATTGGTCAAATCATTGCAGAAGCTTCTTTAGACGCACCTGAAGATTACTATCGCGATGTGTATGACGAATACGTGGAACGACGGAAATGTTTGATAGATGGATTGAACTTGATTCCTGGCGTTTATTCGCCCATCCCAATGGGAGCATTCTATACGGTTGCAAAACTTCCCGTTGATGATAGTGAGAAATTCTGCCGTTGGTGTCTTGAATCTTTCGAAGACAATGGCGAAACCATTATGATGGCACCAGCAAGTGGATTCTATACGACTCCAGGCATCGGATACAATGAAGTACGACTGGCATATGTTCTAAAGAAGAAGGATCTTGAGAGAGCCTTGGCTATCTTAAAGAAGGCCCTGGAAGTTTATCCTGGAAGAACGGAGTAAATAAAAAATTTGATTCAAGAGTATTTAGAATACTATTTTTAAGGCGGGACATTGCATTTACAGATGTCCCGCTTTTTTGTTGTTTTCTTAGACTTCAGTTAAATACTACATTATCAACCAATATTGATTATGATAAAAAAAGATAAAATTCACGCTATTTTAACAAAATAACGCCCGATATCATTATCTTTGCTGTATAAAATAACAACTAAAAGAGAGAAAATGGAAATTACGATGTATGACACCTTACTTCAACTTCCTCTTTTTCAAGGATTGGGAAGAATGGACCTGACAAACATATTAAGTAAGGTAAAATTATCATTTCACACTTTTGAACCGGACGAAATCATCGTTCGACAGGATGACAAATGTGAACAACTTCTCTTCTTTTTAAGTGGTGAACTACTGGCAGAAACCAGACATTTCGATCCTTTATACTTCTATACAGAGGTTTATAAAAAGCCTTCCGTCATTGAGCCGTATTCTGTTTTTGGATTGCATCCTAACTATCAATCTACCTATAAAGCACGAACGAGAGTTAAGATCTTGATTATTGAGAAGAAATACATCCTTACAGAACTGAACAACTACGAAATATTCCGTATCAACTACTTGAACATCTTGAGTAATCAAGTACAGGTGGAACACAAGCGGATGAATAGGTTGTATACAACAGGAGTACGGCAGAAAATTATTCAATTCTTTCTTTTGCAAGCACATAAAGTTGAAGGAGAAAAGATAATCAAAATAAAAATGGAAGACTTAGCCAAGATTATCGACGAAACACGAATTAATGTATCAAGAGAATTGAATGAGATGAATGAAAAAGGGTTGATTGAGCTTGGACGTAAATCTATCTATATTCCTGCTCTTGAACAACTTGCCTTATCCTATCGAAAATCAAATGATTAAAAACGACCACTATGAATGAACAAAACCCGTTTTTAACGAAATACGAAACACCTCATCAGACAACTCCTTTCAACCTTATCCGAAACGAACATTTCGAACCGGCTATAATGGAAGGGATGAAACGTCAAAATGAGGAAATCGATCATATTATCCAAAACCCAGAGCCGCCAACTTTTGAAAACACATTGGAGGAACTGGAAAAATCTGGAGAATTACTCGGTCGCGTTACAACCGTCTTTAGTAATCTTATGAGCGCTGACACCAACGACGAAATGGATGCTATCGCTGAAAAGATGATGCCAATGCTGACAGCACATAGTAACAATATTACCCTAAACGACAACTTGTTCCAACGTATCAAAGCCGTATACGATCAAAAAGATTCTTTACATTTGGACGAGGAACAGAAAATGCTTCTGGAAAAGACCTATGATGGTTTTATCCGTTGTGGTGCTAATCTTTCCAAAGAAGATAAAGAAGTTCTCCGTAAGTTGACTACCGAGATGAGTTTACTTACCTTACAATTTTCTCAGAATCATTTAAAAGCAACTCATCAATATGAATTAGCCGTAACTCAAGACCAATTGGAGGGCGTTCCTGAACATGTGATAAACAGTTATGAACAAAATGCGAAGGAACGTGGAAAAGAAGGACTAATCGTCACTCTGGAGGCCCCAAGTTATGTGCCTTTCATGAAATATGTGAAGAATCGAGAACTTCGTAAGGAACTGTATATGGCTTACAACACGCAATGTACACACAATGATGGCCTCAACAACCTCGACATCGTGCGTAAGATTGTCAACTGCCGACTACAGATTGCTCAATTATTAGGTTTTCCAACCTATGCTGATTATGTGTTGAAAAAGCGGATGGCTGAAAACAAAGAAAATGTTTTCAACTTGCTGGATCAACTATTGGAAGCCTACACTCCTACTGCTCGAAAAGAAGTCGAGCGAATTGCAGATATGGCAAAGGAAATGGAAGGACCGTCGTTTGAGTTGATGCCATGGGACTGGGCCTATTATTCCAACAAATTGAAAGAAAAAGAGTATGCTATCAATGATGAATTACTTCGTCCGTATTTCGAGTTGACTCAGGTTAAGAAAGGTGTATTCGGCTTGGCTACTCGTTTATATGGAATCACATTCCAAGAAAATAAGGAAATACCAGTCTATCACCCAGATGTGAAAGCTTACGAAGTATTTGATAAAGATGGATCATTCTTAGCTATTCTCTATACCGACTTTCACCCTCGCAAAGGGAAACACGCTGGTGCATGGATGACGAGCTATAAAGATCAATGGATAAGAAATGGTATCAACAGTCGACCTCATGTTTCAGTGACTATGAACTTCACGAAGCCTCAAGCCGACAAGCCTGCTCTTTTAACATTGAGTGAAGTAGAGACATTCCTTCATGAATTTGGACATTCTCTACATGGGATGTTTGCCAATACAACATATTCAAGCTTGAGCGGAACAAATGTATATTGGGATTTCGTAGAGCTGCCATCTCAGTTTATGGAGAACTATGCTACAGAAAAAGAGTTCCTCAACACATTTGCCCGTCATTATAAGACAGGCGAACTAATCCCGGAGGAATTAATCGAACGTATCAAGAAGGCTGCCAACTTTAACGTCGCCTATGCTTGCCTCCGACAACTGAGCTTTGGCTTCTTAGATATGGCTTGGTATACACGAACTACTTCTTTTGAAGGAGATGTTGAGAAGTATGAGAAAGAAGCGTGGCAAAAAACACAATTGTTACCGACTGTTGACGGAACATGTATGTCAGCACAGTTCTCACATATTATGTCGGGTGGATATGCTGCTGGGTACTATAGTTATAAGTGGGCAGAGGTTTTGGATGCTGATGCATTCTCCCTATTCAAAGAGAAAGGCATCTTTGACACTGAAACGGCTTCTTCTTTCCGCAAAAATGTATTATCAAAGGGTGGAACGGAACCACCGATGGAATTATATAAACGGTTCAGAGGACAAGCTCCTACCATACAAGCTTTATTAAAACGAAATGGAATTATTTAGATATGAAAAAACTATATTTTATCATCGGACTTTGCCTGACCTTATGTTGCTTTAGCTGCGACCAAGGTGATGATATCGGAGATATATTTGTATCGGGCAGATGGACAGTAGTCAACTACTTTAACACTACGGATTGGAAACATTCGAGTAAGGCTCAGCCTATCTATACTTCTTTTGAAGATGTTACAACATTGAAAAAACTGACAATTTCTTTCGAGGAGAGTGGTGTCTTCAGTGGTACTTTGACAAATGGAGGGACTATCACGGGTACTTGGGAAGCCGATGGAAAGAACCGGACAGTATTTATCGATGGCAAAAACATTCGTACCAGTGGAAATCTTAACGGTTTCGATAATGAGTTCGTACAGATTTTGAAAGATGCGGCGTATTATCAAGGTGATTCACGTAACTTGTTACTGGCCATTGAAAAGAGAACTTATTATGTACAACTCTCACATTATTAAGACAATTTCATTATGAATAATACAGAGGAAAAACAAGTCAAATTAGATAAGCGATATTTGAGGATGGCAGCCATCTGGGCTGAGAACTCTTATTGCGAACGCAGGAAGGTTGGAGCTTTGATCGTCAAGAATAAGATGATTATATCGGATGGTTATAATGGAACTCCCTCTGGGTTTGAGAATATCTGTGAAGACGAGAACAACGTTACAAAACCATACGTTCTTCACGCCGAGGCCAATGCCATCACAAAGATTGCCCGCTCGCACAATAGTAGTGATGGAGCAACCTTATATATTACCGACTCTCCTTGCATCGAGTGTGCGAAGTTGATTATTCAGTCTGGCATAAAGCGAGTCGTATATAGTAAGAAATATCGTCTTGACGATGGACTGAATCTGTTGAGAAAAGCAAATATAGAAGTCGTATACATTGATATAAATAATGAATAACAAGATGGATAAGCCTAAAAAATCCTACTTTATTCCTGTGATTACTGCAGTTGCGGTGGTATTGGGAATTCTCATTGGTTCATTCTATGCCAATCAGTTCTCGACAAATCGCAGAGGAATCATCAATATGTCCTCTAACAATAAGCTGAATGCATTGCTTCGCATCGTTGAGGATCAATATGTTGACACAGTTAAAATCAACGAACTGATTGAAGAGGCCATGCCACAGATATTAAGCGAGTTGGATCCTCACTCCGCATATATTCCAGCAAAGGATCTGGAGGCTGTCAACGATGATTTGGCAAGCAGTTTCAGCGGCATTGGAGTTCAATTTACCATTCACAATGATTCTATCCATATCAACAACGTTATCCATGGTGGTCCATCTGAAAAAGTGGGTCTGATGGCTGGCGACCGTATTGTTGCAGTCGATGATTCTACCTTTGTCGGGAAAGTTGTCAACAATGTTTCAGTACAACGAAAGCTGAAAGGACCTAAAGGTAGCACCGTCAAGTTGGGAGTATATCGTCCTGGTGAAAAAGAATTGCTTACTTTCACAGTTGTCCGAGGTGATATCCCAGTAAAGAGCATTAACGCGACATATATGATAAAGGACAAATATGGTTACATCAAAGTCGACAAGTTTGCTGAAAACACATACCACGAACTATTGATAGCGTTAGCTCAGCTGAATCAACAAAGATGCGAGGGTATAATCATTGATTTGCGTGAGAATACGGGCGGTTTCATGGGAGCAGCCATTCAAATGGTCAATGAGTTTTTAACGAAGGACAAACTGATTGTTTACACTGAAGGTCGCAAATCACCACGAAAAGATTATGTTTCCAACGGTACAGGAAGCAACCAAGATATGCCACTCGTCGTCCTAATTGACGAGGGATCAGCATCTGCTAGTGAGATCTTCTCAGGTGCTATCCAAGACAATGATCGAGGGACCATTATCGGTCGACGCTCTTTTGGTAAAGGACTGGTTCAACAGCCAATCGAATTCAGTGACGGCTCGGCAATCCGACTGACCATCGCTCGATATTATACACCTTCTGGTCGTTGCATCCAAAAGCCCTATACCAACGGAAAAGATGAAGAATATGAGATGGATATCTACAATCGCTATGAACATGGAGAATTTTTCTCACAAGATAGTATCAAACAAGACGAGAGCAAGGTATATTACACATCTTTAGGACGTCCAGTCTATGGTGGTGGTGGTATCATGCCTGATTATTTCATCCCTGCTGACACAACGGGTATGACTTCTTATTTCCAGATGGCAAGAAACAGAGGACTTACTGTACAGTTTAGTTTCAATTATACCGATAAAAACCGGACGGCACTTCAGAAACATACGGAGTGGAGACCTCTTCTTAAATTTCTCAAGACACAGAATGTGTTAGAACAGTTTGTACGTTTCGCAGAAGAAAAAGGATTGAAACGTCGCAACATTATGATTGCCAAAAGCAAGGAATTGCTTGAACTGAACCTATATGGCAATATCATTTATAATATGCTCGACATGCAGGCTTACATTGAATACCTTAACGAATCCGATAAACCTGTACTCAAAGCTATTGAAGTGCTTGACAAAAAAGAAGCATTTCCTAAAGCGCCAAAGCAGGTCAATAATAAGTAAGGTATGACAAAACAGGAACTTAGGAAATATATCTCACAAGAGAAAAAGAAATACGGAACAACGGAGTTGGACGAGATGTCGGCTACGTTGTTCCGACTTTTGGAAGACCATCCACTCTTTCAAAAAGCAAATACGGTCCTACTCTATTACGCTCTTCCCAAAGAAGTCAACACACATGCTTTTATCGAAAAATGGTATCACCATAAACATATTCTTTTGCCAGTTGTCGTAGGAGATGACCTTGAATTACACGAATATACCGGACCAACATGTATGAAAGAAGGAGCATTCCACATCATGGAACCGAGTGGAGATGTTTTCAATCAGTTGGATACTATTGAGCTCTCAATAATCCCTGGAGTGGCTTTTGATGCAAAAGGACATCGATTAGGAAGAGGAAAAGGATATTACGACAGACTACTTCCCCATTTGCAATCATACAATATAGGAGTATGCTATCATTTTCAAGTCGTTCAGGAAGTGCCGACAGATGAATACGACCGTCCAATGAATGAGGTATGGACTGATAATGGGAAACTTTAGTTAAAAATAATATCGGTAATAACCTGAGAGCCTACCTGATCATTCAATGTTTTTACTAGAGAAGAACGGGCCATGCTCAGTTCTTGACGAAGCGCAGCCGATGTCACATGCACATACAACTTCTGGTTTTTGATAAAAAGGTGCTCCACATCAGTATACTTTGACATTTGAGGGCCAAGAACTTTGCTCCATGCCTGAATCAAACGATGTTCATTCAATGGAGTTTCCAAACCGCTCATACGGAGGAACTGCAATACCAAATCTTTTATACTCTGAGCCTTATTTCGTTGCATACCTTAATGGATTCGTTCATTAATACTTCCGTCAACGACGTCAAAAACCTTATAAGCGCCTTGCACTTTTTGCATGATGCGATCCAAATGATCTCGGTTGGTGTCTGTAATAAATATCTGACCAAACTGATCACCAGCAACCAATTTCACGATCTGCTCTACTCGGGAAGCATCAAGTTTGTCAAAGACATCATCTAATAATAATAATGGCTTTGTCTGACTACCCGTCCGACGAAGAAATTCAAACTGAGCTAATTTCAACGCTATCAAATAAGTCTTGTTTTGACCTTGTGAACCTTCCCTACGAATTGGGAAATCACCTAAACGCATGATCAAATCGTCCTTATGAATACCTTTCAATGAGAAACCCATAATACGATCTTTCATACGATTAGCTCTAAATTGTTCCAGCAAGTCGCCTTGAAGGGCATGCGACTCATAACTTAAGTCGACTTGCTCACGATCCGAGGATATCTGACTGTAATAGTTTTGGAAAGTCGGGATAAACTCCTGAACAAATGCATTCCGTTTTTGAAAAACAACAGCACCAGCTTGAGCCATCATCTCCTCACATACGTCAAGTAAAGCAGGATCCGGTTCTTCCTCTATCTTCAGCAACGCATTTCGTTGGTCTAAAGCATGGTTATAACGAATTAAAGCCTCTAAATATGGACGATCGTATTGAGAAATTACTAAATCCATGAACCGTCTACGCTCCTCACTTCCGCCCGAAATCAGATCAGCATCCGATGGAGAAATCATAATCAACGGAATTAAGCCGATATGGTCGGACAAACGCTCATACTCCTTCTTATTTCGCTTAAAACGTTTCTTTGTCCGACGCTTCAACCCGCAATAAACCTCTTCTTGCTGCTGACTATCATCAGACAAATACGACCCTTGAATGACGAAGAAGTCGCGGTCATGCATAATGTTTTGTGAATCAATCGGATTAAATGCACTCTTACAGAAAGAAAGATAATAAATCGCATCCAACAAGTTCGTTTTACCCATACCATTTTGTCCGATAAAACAATTTACTTTCGGAGAGAAAGACAATTCGACTTGATCTAAATTTTTATAATTCAGAACAGAAATACGATTTAATATCATAACAAACACTTATTTTATAGTGCAAAAATAAGGATAAAAACGGGAAAACATAAAAAAAATAGCTTGTAAATTTCATTAATACACATAAATGAGTTACTTTTGCATCTCGAAATAAAATCCATTATTTTATCATTGAAAATAATAAAAGAAAATATACAATGGCAAAGAAACAAGAAATTAAAGATCCACTGAACATGGATGAGGCTATCAGCGCCTCCGAAGCGTTTTTCCTGAAAAACAAAAACATTATCTTAGGCGTTATTGGCGGTATCATACTGCTTATCTTAGCCGTTATGGGTTACAAACATTTCATTTCAGAACCTCGCGAGTTACATGCCAATGAAGCTATTTTCAAGGCAGAAGAACTGTTCCGTGCTGAAAACTTCGAACAAGCACTCAACGGTGATAGCCTTGGCACAAAAGGTTTCCTGTATGTTGCAAAAGAATACAGCAACACAAAGGCTGGTAAGTTGGCCAATGCTTATGCAGGAATCTGTTTAGCACAGACTGGTAAGTACGAAGAGGCTTTGAAATATTTGGATAAATTCAATGCAAAGGACTTGTTGGTTGCTCCAGCACTCATGGCTACTATGGGTAACTGCTATGCACAAAGCGGTAAGTTGGATAAAGCAGCCGATATGCTGTATAAAGCTGCAACAAATGCTGACAGCCAAGCATTAAGCCCTATCTACTTGATCCAGGCAGGCGAACTTTATGAAAAATTAGGCAAGAATAGTGAAGCTCTGAAGGTTTACCAACTGATTAAGGACAAGTATTCAAACTCTTATCAGGCAATGGAAATTGATAAATATATCGAGCGTGCCTCAAAATAAGAAATATCAAACTACAAATACAGAGGGCGGACGACTTTTCATCCGCCCTTTCTTATATTAAAGAAAAGAAATATGTCAACAGCTTATCATAATCTATCCGAGTTCGACTCATCTACGCTTCCTGATGCTAGCGACATGAGATTTGGCATTGTGGTTTCAGAATGGAACGACAACATCACTCTACCACTCTTAAACGGAGCTGTGCAGGCATTGACCGAGAATGGGGTGCCGGAAGGCCAGATTTTCATACAAACTGTTCCCGGTAGTTTTGAATTAACCTATGGAGCAGCTCAAATGGCGAAGGAATTAGACGTAGATGCCGTTATTGCTATTGGATGTGTCGTACGTGGAGAGACACCACACTTCGACTATATCTGTCAGGGTGTGACCAATGGTATCAGTTATCTGAATGCTACCGGCGACGTTCCTGTTATCTTTAGTCTGCTCACCACCAACGACATGCAACAAGCTATCGACCGCTCTGGTGGAAAGTATGGTAACAAAGGAACAGAGGGAGCCATTACCGCCATTAAGATGGTTCAGATGCGAAGAAATTTGAAGTAGGAGTAAAAAAAACGAGGAGATTTTTTGTCCGTTCCAAAAATAGCGTTAAATTTGCACACGCATTCAGGAAACGGATGTATGGGCAAATTCCAGAGTGGCCAAATGGGGCAGACTGTAAATCTGTTGTCTTTCGACTTCGGTGGTTCGAATCCATCTTTGCCCACACTTCATAGGAAGTACTGATACTTGAAAAGACCTACTGAGTATGAAAGGAGAAATTTTCAGGTGGATGTTCCTTCCTTTTTTTATGCGGAAGTAGCTCAGTTGATAGAGCATTAGCCTTCCAAGCTGAGGGTCGCGGGTTTGAGTCCCGTCTTCCGCTCTACAGAGAGAAAGAAACTACATTGAGTTTCTTTCTCTTTCTTTTTCCATGTTTGTGTCTGTACATTAAAAATTTGTCTATTTTCTTGTTTTATGACAGAGGATTACTTATATTTGTTACGATATAAACATTAAATGATACGGAAATGATGAAAAAATTTATCTACGTGTGCACATTTGCCTTGATGTGCTCAATGTATGTTCCCACCGTTCAAGCTACAGAAGTAATCTTAGATAGTAGCGAATTCTATGGCGTTGACCAAAAGCCTCTGAGTGCCAAAGAACTGAAGAAATTACAGAAGCAAGCTAAGGCAACAGAAAAGGCCCAAAAAGAAGCAAAGAAGGACGCGAAAAAGGCTAAGAAAAAACAAAAGAAAGCAAAGAAAGAAAAAAAGAAATCCGAGAAGAAAGCTGATAAGGTAAAGAAAGAACAAAAGAAGCGTGCAAGAGAAGCTAGAAAAGCTGCAAGAGAAGCTAGAAGAGCTGCTATAAAGGAAGCTTTAACTCCTCAAGCATTTCAAAGATAATTCTTATTAGTAAAGTTTAGGTCTCCGAAATCATTTATATTGACCCAATAAAATAAAAGTGCCAAATAAATATTTGGCACTTTTATTTATCTATGAATACACTGTTTATTTCTTTTCATCTGACTCTTGTTTCTTAGCAAGATCATAACCAGTGGTACTCTTAATCAAATCCAATGTTTGTTTGATAACAGTCGGTGCTGTTGATGTCAACTTGGAGACACCAGAAGCATCGCTGCCGTAGATATTTACAGAATCAATGGCACTTACCTGGCTGGCCACATTAGCTGTGATACCAGGAAGTTGTTCGATAATCATCTGGGTTACGGCTGCGTCGTTATATTTCTTGAAGGCTTCTGCTTTTTTCTCCATCGCCAATGCTTCTGCCTCACCTTTCTTCTGGATTGCATAAGCCTCAGCCTCACCTTTCGCCTTGATACCTTCTGCCTCTTGAGTCATAGAATACTTCTGAGCCTCAGCCTTTGCACGAATAGCCAATGCCTCTTGTTCAGCCTCATATTTCTTTGCCTCAGCCTCACGTTTACGACGTTCCAATTCGGCCGATGCCTGTTGTTCAACTACGTACTTAGCAGCTTCTGAATTAGTCTGTGCCTTATATTTATCGGCATCAGCCTGTTTATTTATATCAGCCTCCAATTGATTTTGTTGAACCTTGATCTTTTCGCTTGTCAGATCCTGTTCCTTTCTTGTACGAGCAATCTCAGCTTCCACAGCACGTTCGTTGATAGTCTTTTGCTGCTCTTGTTTTTGGATTTCATAGGCCGCATCGGCAATAGCCATGCGTGTATCTGCTTGTTGTTTCAAGTCGGCTTTCTTGATAGCGAGGTCGTTCTGCCGAACGGCAATCTGAGTATCAGCCTCAACACGAGCATCATTAGCCAATTTAGCATTCTCTGCTTCAACAACGGCGATCTCTTTCTGAGCGATTGCCTTTGCATTGGCTGCATCTTTCTTAATCTTCCACGTATTGTCAGCACCCATATTCTCGATCAAGCCTTGCTCATCGGTTACATTTTGGATATTGCATGACAAAATAGTTATACCTAACTTCTCCATATCCGGAGTAGCTTTCTTCAATACTTGATCAGAGAATCCGTCACGGTCGGTATTTAAGCTCTTCAAGTCGAGTGTACCGATGATTTCACGCATGTTACCTTGCAAAGAGTCTTGCAATTGAGCAGCGATTTGTGTCGGTTGCATGTTCAAGAAGTTCTTTCCTGCCAAACGAATACCTTCGGGGGTTGGTGTAACCGCAATCTTTGCAACGGCATCCACATTCACATTGATAAAATCCGTTGTTGGAACAGGCTGTTCCGTCTTGATATCGACAGTGATTTGTCCAAGGTAAACTTTATCAAGTCGCTCAAAGAATGGAATTCTGATACCACCCTTACCAATAAGTACACGCGGTTCTTTATTAAGTCCCGAGATAATAAATGCATTGCTAGGAGGTGCCTTAACGTACGAATTAACAAATAAGATAATCAAAAGCACTGCCAGCACTATTCCTGCTGCAACATAAACATAATTCATCTCCATGTTCTATAGTTTTTATGGTTTACAATAAGTTATTTCATTTATACAAATTTATATGTTTTTCGTGAAAAGCATCATTTATTCGGATGTTTTTTCGTCGTCGGATGGAAGTAACAGAACAATCTCATTTTCGTTGATCGTACCGAACCAACGATAAAGTTGTTCTCTTGCCTGGCGTTCTATCTCTGGCGTGATATTTTTCCAGATAGAATGTAGGCAATAGAGTAAGGCTGACAAATCATCCGTATATCCCATCATCGGAACATAGTCGGGAATGAGGTCAAGAGGGAGGATAAAGTAGCCTAAAGCACCATAAATCTTTGCTTTGTCCTTCCTAGATACATCCGGACTCTTGAGAACATAGTAACACAACAAAGCGGCATAGGTCACTTTCATACCTATTTTCTTAACCTTCTTCTGTAATTTCTTCCAGAAGTAGGAATCCGAGAAGAACTTCCCGAATTTAGTAGTGTCTTTTAAAATCTTCATTGTATCATTTATTGTTAGTTATACTCTGTTTTCATGTGTTCAATAAATATGCCAAACAGTCGGTTTATCTTTTCTTTTTAGAAGAACTCCTGCTACCAGTACTCTTAACCGACTTATTTGTTGTTTTGTCAACCGACTTTTTGTCAGTTTCTGGGAAAGCAGGCATAAGTTTCATCAGACGTAATATCTTTTGCTGACGGTTTTTCACATAGGCCGATGGCTTCCCCGAATGATAGATTCTCGGATTGGGCAATGAAGCCGCAATCAACGCACATTCCTCACGCGACAAGTTCTTTGCCGACTTTTGGAAATGCTGTTGGGCGACTGCCTCCGCACCATATATGCTCTTTCCCATCTCGATGGAGTTCAAATAGACCTCCATAATACGTTCCTTCGACCAGAAGAACTCGATGAGTATTGTGAAATAAGCCTCAAATCCTTTTCTAATCCAAGAGGAATGTGGCCAAAGAAAAACGTTCTTTGCCGTCTGCTGTGTAATGGTGCTGGCACCTCTCGGTTTTTTTCGCGTCTTATTTTCTTCCTTTGCTTTCTGTATCTCTTTAAAGTCAAAGCCATCGTGCGACAAGAAGCGATTATCTTCCGATGCTATCACGGCTATGGGCAAATATTTGGATATTTCCTTCAAAGAGACCCATTGATGATGCCAACCAGACGACTCCCCTGCCATCGTATTCTCGACACTTCGTATCACCATCAGCGGAGTGACATATACAGGCACAAAGCGATAGACAACTACCGCAAGGATAGACGACAGTAAAAAGAACAAAAATATGTTCCGAATAATGAGTAATACCCTTTTTAAATTCATTTGCCCCAATTCTATTTATTGAATACAAATGTTGTAAATCTTAGGCTAAACAACAAACTTTTTAATAAAATTTGGAGTATCTTTGCCTCATGAAGGTAAAATTGCAGATAATATGTTTACTGAAAAACTACAAGAGCTCTATCAATCATATACCGGTTCCAAAGCCGAGACCATAACGGAGCTACCTGCTTCAGGTTCCAACCGTCGTTATTTCCGTCTGACTGGATCAAAAAAAATCATCGGTGTTTATGGTGCATCGAAAGAGGAAAATCGTGCATTCATCTATATGGCACGTCATTTCCGTAAAAAAGGCTTACCTGTTCCGGAAATCTATGCCGTATCGGAGGACGAGTATTTTTATATTCAGGAGGATTTAGGAGATGTCTTATTATTCAAAGCTATTGAGAAAGGACGTTTGACATCAGTGTTCTCGGAAGAAGAGAAAGAACTCCTCCGCAAGACCATTCGTCTGTTACCCGTCATTCAATTTGCAGGAGCCGATGGTTTCGATTTCTCCTATAGTTATCCCCAACCTGAGTTTAATGAGCGTTCCATCAAATGGGATCTGAACTACTTCAAGTATTGCTTCCTGAAAGCCACCGGTTTGGAGTTTCAAGAGGATAAATTGGAGGATGATTTTCAACGTATGAGCGATGTGCTGATGCAATGTTCCTCGAACACATTCATGTATCGCGACTTCCAAAGTCGAAACGTGATGGTTCATTATAGTCAGCCGTATTTCATTGATTTTCAAGGTGGACGCAAAGGTCCGTATTTCTATGATGTAGCTTCTTTCCTGTGGCAGGCAAAAGCTAACTTCCCTGATGCACTGCGTAAAGAACTTCTGGAGGAATACTTGGATGTTCTGAACAAATACCAGCCAACCGACCGCAATGAGTTTTATGCTCGTCTAAGACATTTCGTGCTTTTCCGCACACTTCAAGTGCTGGGCGCCTACGGATTCCGTGGTTATTTCGAGAAGAAACCTCACTTCATCCAAAGTGTTCCGTATGCATTGAAGAACCTTCGTCAATTATTGAAAGATGATTTCCCGGAATATCCTTATTTGTGTCAGGTCCTGAAAGACCTTACCAACCTTTCCATGTTCAAAGATGAGTTGCAGAAACGCCAACTGACCGTACGTGTCATGAGTTTTGCATATAAGAAAGGTATTCCTGAGGATCCAAGTGGTAACGGAGGTGGTTATGTGTTCGATTGTCGTGCCATCAACAACCCAGGAAAGTACGACCGTTTCAAACAATTCATTGGTCTGGACGATCCTGTCATCAAATTCCTTGAAGATGATGGTGAGATTCTCACGTTCCTCGAACATGTTTATGCACTTGTGGACGCCAGCGTAAAACGATATATGGAACGAGGCTTCACCAATCTGAGTGTCTGCTTCGGTTGTACAGGTGGTCAACACCGTTCCGTGTATGCCGCTCAACATTTAGCAGAACATTTAAATAATACGTTTGGAGTAAAGGTTGAGTTGATTCATCGAGAACAGAATATCGAGCAGATTTTTAACCACAAAGAATAAGAGTCAGCATGAAAGCCATGATTTTTGCAGCCGGAAAAGGGACACGGCTTAAACCATTGACCGATTTCTGCCCCAAAGCATTGATTGAAGTGGCAGGGAAACCGATGATTGAACATGTCATCCTCAAACTGAAAGCAGCTGGTTTCACCGAACTGGTGGTTAACGTCCACCATCTGGCCGAACAAATCATCGACTATCTAGCGACTCACGACTTCGGACTGACAATCCATATCTCGGATGAACGAGGTGAATTATTGGAGACTGGAGGAGGACTACAAAAGGCTGCGCCCTTCTTTATGAACGATAACGACGGTTTTTTACTCCATAACGCAGATATCCTTTCCAACTGCGACTTACAAATGTTGATGGAAGAGCATAACTCCCACCCTTCTGCCCTAGCAACAATGGTTGTCAGCCAACGAAAAACGAATCGTTATCTCTTGTTTGACCAAGAGCAACGTCTTCGCGGCTGGGTCAACAAACAAACTGGAGAGACCAAACCGAAAGGCTTTATCTACGAAGAGGGTAAATATGAGGAATATGCATACGCAGGCATACAAGCCGTGAACCCACGAATCTATCAAAATTTGCCCGAAGGACGTTTTTCCATCATCGACTACTACCTTTCCGTATGTGACGAGGAAGAAATCCGTGCCTTTGTCGCAACCGACCTAAAGATTCTGGATATCGGAAAGCCAGAAACGCTCAAAGAAGCTGAACTGTTTTTGAAGGAACTGTAAGAAAAGCAGCACTATGACTGAGCAAAGAGAAAGATTGTGGAACAGCAATTACGTGAAAGTGATGACAGCGAACTTCTCGTTGTTCTTCGCTTTTTATTTGTTGACACCGTTGTTACCTCTATACCTCAGCGAGACTTTTCATGCAACGAAGGATGTGATAGGAGTCGTGCTTTCCGGTTATACCATCACCGCACTTATCTTTCGTCCATTCAGTGGCTTTTTTGTCGACAGCTTTCCCCGAAAGAAAGTCTTGATGATTTGTTTCTTCTTCTTCGCCATTTTCTTTGCCGGATATCTTGCCGCCAGCACGCTGCTATTGTTTACAATCGTGCGAACGCTGCATGGTGGTCCTTTCGGTTCTGTCACCGTTGCCAACAGTACCGTTGCAATTGACGTGCTACCTTCGAGCCGTCGTAATGAAGGGATCGGATATTACGGTTTAAGTAATAACCTTGCCATGGCTATTGCGCCTACAATCGGTATCTTCATCTACAAATATACGATGAACTTCGAACTTCTCTTTTGGATTGCCCTGGTCGTTGCGTTTATTGGACTTGCGACTGATGCAACCGTCAAATTACCCCCAAAGGAGATTGTCAAGAACAAAGAGAAATTATCATGGGACCGATTTTTCCTCCTTAAAGGATGGATGCTTGGTGCAAACATGGTTTTCTTCGGACTCTGTTTCGGTATCCTCAGCAACTATTTGGCTATTTATAGTAAGGAAGTAATGGGTATCACAGGAGGTACAGGCTCTTACTTCATGCTTCTTTCCATCGGATTGATCCTCTCGCGACTGCAAGGCAGCAAAGGCTTACGACAAGGACGACTTACTCGCAATGCATCCGAAGGAGTAATCATTTCTCTTATTGGTTATACACTTTTCATCGCTTTGCCAAAT
>CAMVLL010000058.1 GCA_947168315.1 uncultured Bacteroidota bacterium
ATGCGTAAGCAGCTACGTGAATGGGCGTTGCTCTCGTATAAGAATGCCGTAGATCCGAATAGCCCTGATATGCTTTTATGGGGTGGAAGAGAGGGACAACGACTGGTTGATGCCGCCTTTTTGGCCGAGAGTTTCCTACGTGCACCTGAGGCTACTTGGGAAAAGTTGGATAAGGTGACGCAACAACGTTATGTAGAATGCTTTAAAATCATGCGTACTATTCGTCCGGCTTATAGCAATTGGCTGTTGTTCCGTGGTATCGTAGAGTGTTTCTTGCTGATGGCTGGCGAAGAACCGGATATGTTGGCTATGCCGATTGTAGCCAATAAAATCAATGAATGGTATGTTGGTGACGGTTGGTATTCCGATGGACCTGACTTTGCCATCGACTATTACAATGCTTTCGTTATCCAACCAATGTTTGTTGAGCTGCTCGAAACCATGGAAAGTCATCGGATGAGAGGTCCAATCACTGCTGAACTTGCTGTTAAACGTATGCAACGTTACAACGTATTCATCGAGAGATTGATTTCTCCGGAAGGTACATTCCCTGCATTCGGTCGCTCTCTCGTATATCGTATGGGCTGTTTCCAAACTTTAGCGATGGCAGCGTGGAAATATGGATTACCAGAAAACCTCACCAATGGTGGCGTAAGAAGTGCTTTGACTACAGTTATGAATAAGATGTTCAATGTAGAAGGTAATTTCAATCAAGGTGGCTTCCTTACCTTAGGTTTTGCCGGACATCAGACAAGCATTGCTAACTCTTATTCCAATAATGGTAGTGCTTACCTCACATCATTTGTGTTCCTTCCATTAGGATTACCTGCAGATCATCCTTTCTGGACCGATCCTGCTCAACCTTGGACCTCACAAAAAGTATGGACAGGTCAGCCATTCCCAATCGATGGTCACGTGTCTTTGAGAAATAGATAAGATATACTCATTCATTATGAGAGGCTGTGTCTTTGAACACAGCCTCTTTTTATTTCATCCTCACAGATAATTAAGCTTGTCACAAATGTGGAAAGCCCTTGCCACCAATGTGGAAAGCTTTTGTCACTAATGTGACAAGCCTTTGTCACCTAGGTGAAAAGCTTAATATTTCAAGGAATGTATAGCTTTTCGGATGATATCTTCATCAGTTACTTGCTGTACATATTCATCGATGTGGACAGTGCCACCCATCGAAACATTTGGATTACGGAAGCGCATCCGACTATTTACATTTGTCCTTCCGGACAGATGGAACTCTTTTGTACCGGTTTCATTTGCGATTTGCTGAATATTAGAAGGGTTGATTCCGCAGCCTGGCATAATGATAATATGTTCATCGGCTTCCATTTGTAACTGTTTAAGCATCGGAATACCTTGAACGGCAGTCGGTTGTTGTCCGGAAGTAAGGATACGGTCGCAACCTAATGCAATGATTTCCTGTAATGTTTGGTGGGGATTACGACACATATCGAATGCACGATGAAAGGTTACGCTCAATCCGTCAGCCTCTCGCATCAGGTGTTCCATTTGTTTAACATCAACATCACCGTTAGCGGTAAGACAACCAATAACGATGCCATCCACTTGCAACTCTTTAGCGGCTTGGATATCCTTTATCATCGTTTGAACTTCCAAATCAGTATATAAAAAGTCACCTCCACGGGGACGAATAATCACGTGTAATTTAGTTCTTGTGAGCAGTTCGCGAGCCATCATTATTTGACCGATGGAGGGAGTTGTACCACCTTCGGGCATACCGGCACAAAGCTCTACACGGTCGGCACCCGCATTTTGAGCATTCAATGCACTCTCAACCGAGTTGGCACAAACTTCAATTTGATACGATTTATCCATGACAAATATTATATATTATGAAGCAAATATAAGATGTTTTGAAAAGATTTATAGAGTAACCGATAAATTTCTTTTTGAAGTGTTTTAAAAAAAGCATATTCATTTGAAATATTCACGAATATCATTTTATAAATCCAATATAAAATATTATTTTTGCTACGATTTGTAAAGTGGAGTTTGCAAAATGACGGATATCATCAAGCATTCAGGAATCATCGAAGATATAAAAGGGAACCAGATTAAAGTAAAGATTGTACAATCTTCTGCTTGTTCTGCTTGTAAGGCACATAAATTATGCAGTGCCGCTGAGAGCAAAGAAAAGATTATTGATGCTTTTGACCGTTACCCAAACGATCATTATGTGGGCGAGGAGGTTACTTTACTGGGTACTACGTCGATGGGATTACAAGCAGTCTGGCTTGGTTTCTTTATTCCATTCCTTATTTTAGTTGTCGTATTATTCCTTGCTATGTCGTTAACCGGACAAAATGAAGGCTTGTCAGCATTGATTTCTATCCTTTCAATAGCTGTTTATTATGTTATCCTGTCGTGCTTTAAGGATAGGTTAAGTCGGAAATTCTCTTTTACTATTGAATCAAGTAATCATCAATAAATAACTAACTTTATGAATGTAATTCTGATTGCAGTAATTTCTTTAGGTGCGATAGGACTTATCGCTGCGATTGTCCTATACTTGGCATCCAAGAAGTTTGCTGTTTATGAAGATCCGCGTATCAATCAGGTAGCAGCGGTGCTTCCTCAAGCGAATTGTGGCGGTTGTGGTTATCCAGGATGTAACGGTTTTGCCGGAGCATGCGTGAAAGCTGCAGATGCTGGTTCGTTGGAAGGAAAACTTTGTCCTGTTGGCGGTGCTGCGGTGATGGAGAAAGTAGCAGGTATTCTTGGAATGCAGGCTGCTGAAACTGAGCCACGTATCGCAGTAGTCAGATGTAACGGCTCTTGTGAGAACCGTCCTCGTATCGCAGAATACGATGGCGTTCGCTCATGTGCCATTGCTAATGCCACATCAGGCGGTGAGACTGGTTGTACGTATGGATGTTTGGGATGCGGCGACTGTGTGGCTGCATGTAAGTTCGGTGCGATTCACATGAATCCAGAGACTGGTCTTCCTGAGGTTGACGAAGAAAAGTGTACCGCTTGTGGTGCTTGTGCTAAAGCGTGTCCTCGTATGATCATCGAGATTCGACTGAAAGGTAAGAAGGGTCGTCGGATGATCGTGAAATGTGTCAACAAGGATAAGGGTGCAGTTGTCAACAAGGCATGTGCTGTAGGCTGTATCGCTTGTGGTAAATGTGAGAAAGTTTGTGCATTTGGTGCGATCACCATTGCTAATAATGTTTCTTACATCGATGCTGAGAAGTGTAAGCTTTGTCGGAAGTGTGAAGAAGCATGTCCGAAGCACACGATTCATGCCATCAACTTCCCACCGAGGAAGCCGAAACCAGAGGTAGCTCCGGAGGCTGCTCCAGCAACTGCTAAGCCTGTTGAAGCGCCAGCGACTCCAAAAGTTGAGACTCCTGCTAAGGAAGAAGTGAAAGTAAACGAGAGTAAATAATTAAAACGATATAAACGTGAAGACATTTAAAATTGGTGGAGTTCATCCGGCAGCCAATAAACTGTCGGCCGACAAAGCGATCGAGGTTCTTGCTCTCCCGAAGCAAGCAATCATTCCTTTGTCACAGCATATCGGTGCTCCCGCAAAAGCCATTGTCGACAAAGGCGCAGTGGTGAAAGTCGGCACAAAAATAGCTGAAGCTGGTGGCTTCGTATCTGCAGATATCTTTTCTTCAGTATCTGGAAAGGTTATGAAGATCGATACGATACCAGATGCAAGCGGTTATCGTAAACCAGCCATCTTTATTAATGTGGAAGGTGACGAATGGGAAGAAACGATCGACCGTTCGGATGCTTTGGTGAAAGAATGCGACCTCACTCCAGAGGAAATCGTGGCAAAGATCAAGGCAGCCGGCATCGTAGGTATGGGTGGAGCGACGTTCCCAACTCATGTAAAGTTGATGCCTCCTCCAGGAGCTAAAGCCGACTGTGTGATTATTAATGGTGTAGAATGTGAACCTTATCTGACAGCCGACCATCGGTTGATGTTGGAGAAACCGGAAGAAATCCTGGTGGGTACAACGATTTTGATGAAAGCTGCGAAGGTTGACAAAGCATATATCGCTATCGAGAACAATAAGCCTGATGCTATCAAGCTCTTGTCTGAAAAGGCAAAGGATTTTAAAGGCATTGAGATTGTTCCATTGAAAGTAAAATATCCGCAAGGTGGTGAGAAACAGTTGATTGATGCTGTTGTCAACCGTCAAGTACCGGCTCCTCCTGCAATTCCTATCAATGTTGGCGCCATTGTTCAAAACGTTGGAACAGCCTTTGCTGTTTACGAGGCAGTACAAAAGAACAAACCTTTGTTCGAAAGAGTTGTAACCGTAACTGGTAAATCCGTAGCTAAGCCATCCAACTTCTTGACACGTATCGGTACTCCGATGAGTCAATTGATTGAAGCAGCGGGTGGACAACCTGAAGATACTGGTAAAATCATCAGTGGAGGTCCGATGATGGGTAAGGCTGTCGGTAGTGTGGAAGTTCCTATTACGAAGGGAAGCTCTGGTATTCTGATCATGAATGATAAAGAATCCAAACGTGCTGAAGAACAACCTTGTATCCGTTGTGCAAAATGTGTTTCCGCATGTCCGATGGGCTTGGAACCATACTTGTTGGCAACCTTATCTGCGCATAAAGATTGGGAGAGTGTAGAGAAAGAATGTGTAATGTCCTGCATCGAATGTGGCTCATGTCAGTTCACTTGTCCGTCGCACCGTTACCTTTTGGACTATATCCGAATGGGTAAGACGACAGTTGGTGGCATCATTCGTGCACGTAATGCTAAAAAATAAAAGGTATGGCTAATAAATTAACATTATCCTTATCGCCTCACGTTCATAACAACGATAGCATTCAAAACAATATGTATGGTGTTTTGATTGCGTTGATTCCAGCCTTCCTGGTTTCATTGTTCGTGTTTGGACTGGGTGCTTTGATTGTGACGTTGACTTCGGTTGCGGCGTGTGTCTTTTTTGAGTGGGCCATTACGAAGTTTATTTTTAAACGCGAGAAAAACACCATCCTTGATGGTTCTGCCATCCTGACTGGTGTATTACTTGGTTTCAATCTTCCATCCAATTTACCTATTTGGCTCATCATCTTGGGTGCGTTATTCGCTATCGGTGTCGCAAAGATGTCGTTTGGTGGTTTAGGTTGTAACATTTTGAACCCTGCGTTGGCTGGTCGTGTATTCCTTTTGATCTCTTATCCGGTTCAAATGACGTCATGGCCACAGATTCAGCAGTTCACCAATTATGTTGACGCTGAGACAACAGCTACGCCGCTGGCTTTGATGAAACAAGCAGTAAAGGGAAATGCAGATGCATTGAACGACTTACCAAGTTCGTTGGATATGTTCTTAGGAATGAATCCTGGATCAATTGGTGAGATCAGTGCCATTGCCTTGTTGCTTGGCTTCGCTTATATGCTATGGAAGAAGATCATTACGTGGCATATTCCGGTATCCATTATCGCAACAGTCTTTGTTGTTGCCGGTTTGTTCTACTTATATGATCCTTACACCTTTGTTTCACCTGAGTATCATTTGTTCAGTGGTGGTCTGATGTTGGGTGCTATCTTCATGGCAACCGATTATGTTACTTCACCGATGACACACAAGGGCATGATTATCTATGGTATTGGAATCGGATTCCTTACCATTATCATTCGTCTCTTCGGTGCTTATCCTGAAGGTATGTCATTCGCGATATTGATTATGAACGTATTCACGCCGTTGATCAATACCTATTGCAAACCTAAAAGATTTGGGGAGGTCGTAAAGAAATGAAAAAGCTTAAATCATCATTATTGAATATGGTCCTTTCGTTGACCCTCATCGTCGCTGTTGCTACAGGTATCTTGGCTTACGTGAATCAGTTGACGGCAGGCCCGATAGCTGAAGCCAATAAGAAGGCGTTGAATGATGCGTTAAAGGAAGTCTTGATTGAAGGTTCCACTGTTGGTGAACCAGAGATCTATGAAATGAATGGTGTTTCCTATAAGATCTATAAGGCTGATAAGGACGGACAGTTCGCTGGTGCAGCTGTTGAATCCATCGAGAACGGTTTTGGTGGTGCCTTAACCGTACTTGTTGGCTTTGACGATAAAGGAAACATTATTAATTACTCTGTCTTGAATCATGCAGAGACTCCGGGCTTAGGCTCTAAGTCGACATTCTGGTTCAAGAAAGGAGAGAAAGGTGATATTACGGGTAAGAACCCTGGCGCAAATGCCTTGACTGTTTCGAAAGATGGTGGAGAGGTGGAAGCAATTACCGCATCAACCATTACCTCACGTGCTTTCTTGAAAGCAGTCAACAATGCTTATGCGGCCTATAGCGGTCAAAACGTGGATACCAATAGCGGTGCATCTCAGCAAAAGAAAGATGTTGCTGCTTCAGAAGCTAGTACTAAAAATTGAAAGGAGTAAAATATGAAAAATTTCAAGATCTTACTGAACGGTATAATTAATGAAAATCCGACATTCGTACTCCTTTTAGGTATGTGTCCTACGTTGGGTACGACATCCTCTGCCATTAATGGTATGGGAATGGGCTTGGCAACATTGTTTGTGTTGATTTGTTCAAACGTGGTTATCTCTGCTTTGAAAAATTTGATACCTGATTTGGTACGTATCCCTGCATATATCGTCGTTATTGCTTCATTTGTTACATTGTTGCAGATGATTATGCAAGCTTATGTTCCAGGTTTGTACAAGACCTTGGGTATCTTTATTCCTCTGATTGTTGTGAATTGTATTATCTTAGGCCGTGCCGAAGCATTCGCTTCTAAGAACAAACCTATTCCTTCTTTCTTTGATGGACTGGGAATTGGCTTAGGTTTTACATTGGCATTGACACTCTTAGGTATGGTTCGTGAGTTCCTTGGCACAGGAAAGATATTCGACCTTCCTGTTGTTCCTGAGAACTATGGTATGTTGATATTTGTTTTGGCACCGGGTGCTTTCATTGCATTAGGTTATCTGATTGCAATCGTAAATAAACTCCGCAAGGCATAACGTTAAAAAGAAAAGATTATGGCATATATATTAATATTCATTACTGCAATCTTTGTGAACAACGTCGTGTTGTCACAGTTTTTAGGTATTTGTCCTTTCTTGGGTGTTTCTAAGAAGGTTCAAACAGCCCTCGGTATGAGTGCGGCAGTTGTATTTGTCTTGACATTGGCAACGGTTGTAACCTATCTGTTACAAAAGTATGTGTTGGATGCCTTTGATTTAGGATACCTGCAAACGATTGCCTTCATTCTTGTCATCGCTTCTTTGGTACAGCTTGTTGAAATCGTGTTGAAGAAAGTTTCTCCAGCCTTATATCAGGCTTTGGGTGTCTTCCTTCCATTGATTACGACCAACTGTTGTATCCTTGGTGTCGCTATTCTGGTAGCTGACGGTACATACAATGCGCAAGGTTTAGAGCCAAATCTGTTGACAGGTGTGATATACGCATTCTCAACAGCGATAGGTTTTGGTTTGGCGCTGATCTTATTCGCTGCCATCCGTGAGCAGTTGGCTTTGGTTAATATACCAAAGGGTATGCAAGGTACTTCAATTGCATTGATCGTTGCTGGTTTGATGGCTATGGCATTCATGGGATTCTCAGGAGTTGACCAAGGTTTGGCTAGTCTCTTTGGATTATAAGATTTCATTGAATGTTATTATAGAAAAGCCTAGAATTAACTTCTAGGCTTTTTTTATAAATAATATTAATTGGTTTTATTTTATTGATTTTATTTTATTAATTTTGGGCTGAAATTAAAATGCATACCATGAAGAAAAGAATTTTAGTTACCGGAGGAACTGGTTATATTGGTTCACATACCGTTGTCGAACTGCAGGAGAGTGGTTACGAAGTTGTTATTGTAGATAATCTTTCAAATTCGAGTGCAGATGTTGTGGATCACATTGAGCAGGTTACCGGTATTCGTCCTATTTTTGAGAAACTTGACTGTTTAGACTTCGACGGTTTAGACCGTTTGTTCGCAAAATATCCAGGTATCGAAGGTATTATTCATTTCGCAGCAAGCAAGGCTGTTGGTGAATCCGTTCAGAAACCTTTATTGTATTACCGTAATAACCTTGTTTCACTTATCAACTTACTGGAGTTGATGCCGAAATATCAGGTGAAGGGTATAATCTTCTCATCTTCTTGTACCGTATATGGTCAGCCGGATGTATTACCTGTTACTGAGGCTGCTCCAATCAAGAAAGCTGAATCACCTTATGGTAATACGAAACAGATTAACGAAGAGATTATTCATGATACAGTAGCTTCTGGTTCTCCAATCAAGGCTATTCTTTTGAGATATTTCAACCCGATTGGCGCACATCCAACAGCATTGATTGGTGAGTTGCCAAACGGTGTTCCACAAAACTTATTACCTTATTTAACTCAGACGGCTATTGGCATTCGCAAAGAGCTTAGTGTATTTGGAGATGACTATCCTACACCTGATGGTTCTTGCATCCGTGACTATATCTATGTAGTCGACTTGGCAAAAGCTCACGTAGTAGCGATGAACCGTATTCTTGAGGATAAGCAAAAGCAAGCTGTTGAAATCTTCAACATTGGAACGGGCCGTGGCTTATCCGTTTTGGAGTTAATCAATAAGTTCGAGGAAGCAACAGGCGTGAAGGTTCCACATAAGATTGTGGGTCGTCGTGCCGGTGATATTACGCAAGTATGGGCAGATCCTTCATTTGCTAATAAGGAATTAGGATGGAAGTCGGAAACGCCTATCGAAGATACGCTTCGTTCTGCATGGGAATGGCAGAAGAAGTTGCGTGAACGTGGTATACAATAGATTTTTGAATGTTTTATTTTATATTTACTTGTTACGTTGACTCCTATGTGAATACCAGTCATCGTTTTAGACGTCCTCAAACGTCTACAAGTATAGTAGTTTTGTCGTGTTTTATTTTGTGTTTGTGTGTCCTCTTTTTGATGGGAATCAAGAAGGGGACAATTTTTTGAATTGTCCCCCCACATAATAACCCGATATTTGGTGTTTTAACTTAGTTCATCAGATGTATAACTTTCTGGTAACGGTCGACAATTATATTGTGATGCCATGGTTTCGCCGTAAGCACCAGTGGAACGGATGGCAATCAAATCACCACGATGGACTTTATTCAAATCGACTGCCTTACCGAAAACATCAGATGATTCACAAATCGGACCGACCACATCATATTTCTCCTTTGGCTCAACAGATGAAAGGTTCTTAATCTTGTGATAAGCCTGATATAAAGCAGGTCGGATCAGGTCTGTCATTCCAGCATCCAAGATGGCAAACTGTTTCTGATGACCTTGTTTCACATAGAGTACTCGACTAATTAAAGTTCCACATTGAGCAACAACCGCTCTTCCTAACTCAAAATGAAGTGTTTGGTTGTTTTGCAACTTTAAATGCTTATGGAAAGTAGAGAAATACGAATTGAAGTCGGGAATACAATTTCGATTTGGATGTTTATAATCAATGCCTAATCCACCGCCGACATTGATATGATCCACGATTATTTGCTTAGCAAACAATTTTGTTTGTAATTCATTGATACGATTGCATAACGCGATGAAGTCGTCCATCTCAAGAATCTGAGAACCAATATGGAAATGCAAGCCAATGAATTTAACGTTTTTCATTTGTCGAGTCCGTTCGATGACATAATCCATATCATCCATATCGATACCGAACTTGTTTTCAGCCAAGCCCGTTGTAATATTCGCGTGAGTATGAGCGCCCACATCCGGATTAATACGAAGAGCTATGTTAGCAATCGTATTCTTCTGCCCAGCTAAATCATTAATTACTTCTAATTCTGGAATCGATTCAACATTAAAGCATAAGATTTTATTCTCCAGTCCCAGATTAATTTCCCAATCACTTTTACCTACACCAGCGAAAACAATCTTCTGTGGATCAAATCCCATCTTTATAGAAAGTTCAATCTCGCCTCCGCTTACACAATCTATACCTAAACCATATTCTTTGATGATTTGTAAAACCTTAGGATTTGCGTTTGCCTTGATGGCATAATGAACGCAGTAGTTGTCACGTTTACTAGTTTCATCAGTAATGGCTTGTAGCGTTTGTCGGAGTAGGTTAGTGTCGTAATAGTAGAATGGCGTCTTTATTGATTCAAATTTTGTAATAGGAAAAGAGGTCATCATAAATTAGTTGTATTGTAGTGTATAAAGGAAGGGCGAAACAAGTTCGCCCTTATTCATTTATTTGTTATTAAATAAGTGATTGCTAAGTGATTGCAATGCACGTTTCTTATCCTCTTCCTTTACAAGGAATGAGATGTTGTAGTTACTTCCACCAAACGAGATCATTCGAACTGGAATATCCTTCATAGCATCCAATGCGTTGGCTTCAAAGCCCAGATTTGTCCATTCCAAATCACCGACAACACAAATGATACACATATTTGAGTCAACGGTTACAGTACCATATTTCTTTAGATCATCAATAATTTCATTTAGATGAACGGTATTATCGATGGTTACGGATACACCGACCTCGGAAGTACAAATCATATCGATAGAAGTCTGGTAACTTTCAAAGATTTCAAATACCTTGCGTAAGAAACCGTGAGCCAGCAACATTCGACTTGACTTGATTTTAATGGCAGTGATATGGTCTTTTGCAGCCACAGCCTTAATAGTATCCTGAACTAATTCATTCGAAATCAGAGTTCCAGGGGCCTTAGGATCCATCGTGTTCAATAGACGAACCGGGATATTCGCATATTTAGCAGGTTGAATACATGTCGGGTGTAATATCTTTGCACCGAAATAAGCCAACTCAGCAGCCTCTTCAAACTGAAGATAAGGTACAGGAGCTGTATTCTCTACATAACGAGGGTCATTATTATGCATCCCATCAATATCTGTCCAAATCTGAATCTCCGTAGATTTGATGGCTGCACCAATTAAAGAAGCGGTATAATCGCTTCCACCACGTTGTAAATTATCAATCTCACCGTAAGCGTTACGACAAATATAACCTTGTGTAATATAGATGTCGGCATCTGGGTGTAATTCCAGTTGAGCTTCCAGTTTTTCTTTGATATAAACAGGGTCTGGTTCACTGTTTTTGTCGGTACGCATAAACTCCAATGCCGGAAGCAATTCCACGTTTACTCCTTGTTCGAGCAGATAATTGGTCATCATGCATGTCGACATCAGTTCGCCTTGAGCCAAAATAACTTTTTCCTCAAAGAGTGTGAACAGATCTTTCGTATACGAACGGATAAAAACAAATTGTGCTTTGATTGTATCCAAAGTTTTCTGTTTAAAATTCTCGGTGGAAAATAGTTCATTGATATGTTTCTTGTACTGAGCTTCAAGTCGGTTTATCACCTCATTCGCTCCGTCAGGATTCTTTTTGTAGAGATAATCTGAGATCTCTACCAAAGTGTTTGTTGTTCCCGACATAGCAGAAAGAACAACAATCTTCTTTTCACCGTCATTAATCAATTTGGCAACTTCTTTCATCCGCTGAGCTGAGCCGACGGAAGTACCTCCAAACTTTAAAACTTTCATTTTTCGTATCCTTTTAAATGTTTATATTGATATGTGATTGCAAAGTTATAAAGAAAGTTCGAAATGATAGCATTTTATTTCTTTTATTTATTAAATGCTTACATCATTTCACTTACTTCATCAATTTTCACGTCATTATGTTCGTTATAAAACTCGTTTGTTACTTCTTTGATATGATGGTCTTGACAACGATATACAACTCCTGGGTATTTTTCTACCAATTGTAGGTTATGCGTACTCATCACAATAGCGGAGCCGCTTTGACAAATAGATCGCAATAACTCAACGATTTTCATACCTGTTTCAGGGTCAAGGTTACCGGTTGGCTCATCTGCAAGGATGATATCCGGTTTATTTAGTATAGCTCGTGCGATCACGATTCGTTGTTGCTCACCACCCGACAGTTGGTTTGGCATTTTATAGCCTTTACCTTCCATATCTACTTCTTTCAAAACTTCTTCGATACGGTCGTCAATCAAGGCTTTATCTTTCCAGCCAGTTGCTTTCAATACGAATTTCAAGTTGTCGCGAACGGTACGATCAGTCAAAAGTTGAAAGTCCTGAAAGACTATACCCAAACGTTTACGTAAAGCAGGAACTTTACTGCGTTTGATATTTTTCATGTCGTATCCTAATACTTTGGCTTCTCCGGAAAGTATCTCTAGTTCACCATAAAATGTCTTCAGCAATGAAGTCTTACCAGTTCCAACTTTGCCTATGAGGTAAATAAACTCACCTTTATTCAACTCCAAGTCAACGTTTTCCAACACGCATGCTTCCTGTTGGTTGATATACACATCCTTGTAATAAATAAGCTTTTCGTTATCTTCCATAATTAATGTTTTTTCCAATTAGGTTGGTGACGTTCACGTAATTCATTTGCTAAATCTTCTATCCGATATCCTTTCGATGTCAGTAATACAATAAGGTGATAGAGCAGGTCGGAACCTTCATAAATCAGTCGTTCATCCGTACCATTACATGCTTCAATGAGTGTTTCTACGGCTTCTTCTCCGACTTTTTGAGCAATCTTATTGATGCCAGATTGGAAAAGGCTGGTTGTATACGATCCTTCTGGCATCTCTTGATGTCTCTTTTCGATAAAATCCTGTAGTTCCTTCAAAAAAAGGATATCTTGTCGGTTTACATCTCCCCAACAAGTGTCGGTACCAGTATGACAAACGGGGCCATCGGGATGAACCTCAATAAGTAATGTGTCTTGATCGCAGTCTGCTTTAACGCTAACCACGTGCAGGAAGTTTCCACTTGTTTCTCCTTTAGTCCATAATGTTTGTCGGGAGCGACTGTAAAAGGTTACAATACCTGATTCAAGCGTTTTCTGATAGGCTTCTTCGTTCATATAACCTAACATTAATACTTTTTGAGTATCAGCATCTTGAATAATGGCAGGTATTAAACCACCCATTTTGTTAAAATCCAATTTGATTTGATCTATCATCATGTTTTTATAATCTGATTTGAATACCTTCTTTGCAAAGATACTCTTTTAATTCGGAAATCTTAATCTCTCCAAAGTGAAAAACGCTGGCAGCTAATGCTGCATCCGCTTTACCCTTGATAAAAACATCTTTGAAGTGTACCATTTCTCCAGCACCTCCTGATGCTATAACGGGAATTGATAGGATAGAAGAGAGTTGATTAAGTGCTTCGTTTGCGAAACCTGTCTTCACTCCATCGTGATCCATACTAGTAAAAAGTATCTCACCGGCACCGCGTTCATTAGCTTCTTTGGCCCAACTGAACAATTCCTTATCCGTTTCTACACGACCACCATTTAAAAAGCACTTCCATCCATTTGGCGTTTGTTTGGCATCGATAGCAACTACACAAACTTGATTTCCAAAATGTTTGGCAATCTCATCAATTAACTGTGGATTCTTGATCGCAGCAGAGTTAATCGACACTTTGTCTGCGCCGGCATTCAATAAACGGTCGACATCTTTTAACTCATGTATACCACCACCAACGGTAAAAGGAATGCTGATATGTGCGGCAACACGTTTCACCAAGTCGGTAAAAGTTTTTCTTCCCTCAAAACTAGCTGTTATATCCAGATAAACCAGTTCGTCGGCACCTTGATCGCTGTAGGCCTGACCGAGTTCTACGGGATCACCAGCCTCACGTAAGTTAATAAAATTGGTGCCTTTAACGGTTTGTCCGTCTTTTATGTCAAGGCAAGGAATGATTCGTTTTGCTAGCATTTTTTATAGTACGAATTGTTCTAATTCTTTCAAGGAAATTTTTCTTTCATATATAGCTTTTCCAAGTACCACAGCTGATACTTTTGATTCTTCTAGTTGATAGATATCATCCAATGAGCTGACACCACCGCTAGCCATCAAATAAAGACCAGGGAATTCTTCTAATATCTTTTGATATAATTCAATAGAAGGTCCCTGAAGCAATCCATCTCGGTTAATATCCGTACAAAGAACCTGTTTTATTCCATTTTCTGTATAGTGTTTTAGGAATGCATTCAACTCAACTTCACTTTCTTCCTCCCATCCGTTAATGGCAATCTTTTGATTCTTCACATCAGCGCCCAAAATGATTCTATCTGCACCATAGTATCTAATCCATTCTAACAGCGTCTCAGGATTTCTTACTGCAATACTTCCCAGTGTAACCATAGATGCGCCGTTGTCGAATGCGATATGCAGATCGGCGTCACCTTTGATACCACCTCCAAAGTCAATCGTCAAAGAAGTGTTGCTGGCTATTTCATAAAGAGTGTGATAGTTAACGATATGATTTGATTTCGCACCATCTAAATCAACCACATGCAATCTCTTTAATCCATGATCTTCAAAAGCTTTTGCCACTTCCAAAGGTTTTTCGCTATAGATCTTTTTGGAAGCATATTCTCCTTTTGATAATCGGACACATTTCCCATCCAAAATATCGATGGCAGGTATAATTTCAATCATAATTATAATTTTAAAAAATTCTCTAATATCTGTTCGCCAACTTTTCCACTCTTTTCAGGGTGGAATTGTGTGGCATAAAAATTATCTTTATGCAGTGATGCGCTGAAAGGTAAGATATAATCTGTTTGTGCGATAGTGTAAGGGCATACCGGAACATAATAACTATGGACAAAATACACGTAATCGCTTTCCTTTATTCCTTTCATCAACGGTTCTTGAGACGGTTTGATGGTGTTCCATCCCATATGAGGAACCTTTTCGTTGTTACTTGGATTAAATAATAAGACATCTGTAGGAAATATAGCTAACCCATCTGCATTGCCTTCTTCTGAGTGACGACACAAAAGTTGCATACCTAAACAAATACCTAAGACGGGCTGCTTGAGTGATTGTATCAACTTATCCAATTGATGATTTCTCAGGTATTGCATGGTCGTTTCCGCCTCGCCAACACCTGGAAAGATCACCTTATCTGCTGAGGAAAGGATGGCCTTATCATCGGTTAGTTCTGCCTCGACGCCTAATCGTTTGAGTGCGTAATATACAGAATATACATTTCCCGCGTTGTATTTGATAATCGCTACTTTCATCTTCATTTTATTTGTAAGACAAAAGTAGCGATTAATTTAATATGAATGTACATTTTGTTGATGTTTCCTTACGTTTATGATGTAAAATGTTTTAAATATTACGTTTTTTTAATCATAATACAGAAATTATAGGGATTCCAGCATCTTTTCGAGCTTTATCCATGACCTCCATCTCATAAATTGATAAGGTAAGATATGCTTCCATCTCATCATATTGATGATTCTCCATGATATCTGCAAATTCAATAAATTCATGAACCATTCGGTTTTCATATAAATTATGGTGATGAGTCTCCGTTTTCTTGTCTATATGCAGTTCGAATCCTTTAAACTCATTCGGTCCGCCTACAACTTGTAACCATCCTTTCTCACCTTGGATGGTGCAATATCCCGTACTGTCACTATCTTTTGCACCTATACAGACAGCCACGAAATCAGGATATACCATCGTCAGTACACCGGATGTGTCAATTCCATTATATCCAATGTTTGCTTTGTAATGTACTTCTTGAGGACGACCAAACAATCCTAGAATAAAATCTATATTATATAGGTTAATATCCATCAAAGCCCCTCCAGAAAGTTGTACGTCAAAGGCAGGAGCAATGTCTTTTTTCAAATATCGATCGTAACGGCTGGAGTATTGTGAGTAATTGCAGTTGATTATTCGTATCTTTCCTAAAAGAGGCAATGCTTTTCGAATAGCATGAATGTTAGGCATGTGCAAAAGTGTGACAGCTTCGAAGATGTATGATTTTTTCTCCTTGGCAAGACGTTCCAATTCCTTTGCTTCTGTTAAGGATGAGCAGAAAGGCTTTTCTACTATTACGTTTTTTCCGGCTAATAATGCTTTACGTGAGTATTCGTAGTGGGCACTATTAACTAGTCCGACGTAAACGATATCAATATCTTTTTGAGCCAGAAGAGCATCATAATCTGTATAGATTTGTTCTATGTGATACTTTTGTGCTAAATCCTGTGCTTTATGCAAACTATGTGGACGTGCGTAGATTGCTTTTACAGTATATGAGCTGATTTGTTGAAAAGCTTCAATGGCTGTCGGTAC
>CAMVLL010000059.1 GCA_947168315.1 uncultured Bacteroidota bacterium
ATTAACAAAATTTGTTTTTTTGCTGTTTATATGGTTTGTAAAGCGATTTTTAAACTATTTATCTCATAAAAAGACATTTTAATAGAACTACATATTAACTTTGCCAAAGAACTATGAACTGTTAAAACTAATCTAATTTATGAAAGTATTTCACACTAGCGATTGGCACTTAGGGCATACACTCTATGACTATGAACGAATAGAGGAACACACCTCTATGTTACGACAGATTGAAGAGATTGTTCTTTCTGAAAAACCTGATGTTTTTTTGTTGGCTGGCGATGTTTACCACACGTCCCAACCTTCTGCAAGTGTTCAAACGATGTTCACAAATGCATTGGTACGGATACATAATGCATGTCCGTCCATGACAATTATTGTTACGGCTGGCAACCATGATAGCGGCACAAAACATGAGATTTTCAAAACTCCTTGGGAAACACTTAATGTTCATTCCATCGGGAACCTTGATAAAGATCACATCGAACAACACATTATATATATATATAACAAAGGCTATATCGTGGCAGTCCCATATTCCTACGAACGAAACATTCCGGATGGTTTCTTCCAAGAATTATTGGATAAAGTTGGCGAAATGAACGTGAACCAACTTCCTGTTATTATGACAGCCCATACAACTGTCAGCGGATGTGACTTTACTGGCCATGAGAATGCATCAGAATATACCGTCGGTGGTATAGACAGCTATAAACTTGAAGAGATGGGATCAGGATATGACTATCTGGCACTCGGTCATATTCATCACGCACAATACCTACGCGGGAGCAACAATAGAGCAAGATACTGTGGTTCACCTCTCCCAGTCAGCTTTGACGAGACTTATGAGCATAGCATCAGTCTTATTGAACTGGAGCATCATGGCGATACTCCAGTTGTAACAACTATACAAATTGAAAATCCACATCCTTTAGTCAGTTTACCGGTTAAAGGGACGGCCTCATGGGATGAAGTAAAAAAGGAACTTAAAGATTATCCAAAAGATATTCCTGCCTATATACGTTTGAATGTGGAAATTACGGATGCCCTTCCTCCTACTTGCCGTGCTGAAGCGATAGCCCTTCTTGAAAAGAAAGAAGCCAGATTTTGTTATATCAACACCACTCGCAAGCAAAAAGGTCAATCAAATGAAAGGGATCTCACCATTACAGAGTTTCAACAACAACAACCAATAGATATCGCTCAACAGTATTTTGAGGATTCTGGTATCACCTTTGACGAAGATTTGAAAAATCTATTTAAAGAAGTAGTTGATACTGTCAACGAAAATGAACGAAATGAAGAACAAAACCAAAACTAAAGCTTATGAAACTGCAACAACTGAACATTCATAATATTGCGTCCATCGAAGACGCCGTGATTAATTTCGATAAAAAACCTTTGTCGGACAGTGAAGTATTCCTGATCACAGGTAAGACTGGTGCAGGAAAATCAACCATTCTGGATGCTATCTGCTTATGCCTCTATGGCGGAACTCCACGCTTGGTAAACACAAATATGCAAGGTGAGACAAAAGATGGAGAAAAAGCAATAGGCATCGAGGATTCACGCCAATTGCTTCGACAAAATACAGCCGAATGTTCCTGTAAACTAACGTTCATTGGCAATAACAATGTTCACTATGAAGCCATTTGGTCCGTACAAAGAGCTCATAAAAAGGTTACAGGTAAATTACAAGATCGAATTTGGACCGTTAAAGATATTGACCACGATGTTATCTATACAAAAAAAGATGAGATAAAGTCAGAGATACAAAAAGCCATTGGACTGGATTTCAAACAGTTCTGTCGGACAACCATGCTGGCACAAGGTGAATTTACCAAATTCCTGAATAGTAAAGACGAAGAAAAAGCCAGTATCTTGCAAAAAATAACGGGTGTAGATATTTACTCAAAAATCGGTGCGCAGATATATAAGACAACTGAAGAAAAGCATGCTGCGTATGAAACATCAAAGCAACGAATTGAGAATGTCCAAATTATGAGTGAGGAGGACAAGGAACGTAGTCTGAAAGAATTGAGCGATATAAAAGTTGTTATTGAAGGACTAACCGCTGCAATGAAGTCGGATGAGGAGAAACGTCAATGGATTACTATTGAACAAAACCTACAAACCGAACTTTCAAAAGCCAAAGAGATATATAATAATGCTCTACAACTCACTCAAAGCGAAGATTATCATCGAAAAGAAACAATCATCAACGATTGGAATGCTACTATTGATGCAAGAAATAATTATAACCAATATCTACAACAAAAGAAAGAAGAACAACTTGCACAAAGAACCTTAGAAGACTATAAGGACGACTATATTAAAATAAAAAAAGGTGAAGCATGGTTGTATCATGAATCAAAAAGCATCGAAGAAGAAACAAATATATTGACAAACGAATTAGATGCAGAAAAAGACAAATCACAAGTCTATGAACAAACAGAGATGATTGTCGCACAATTGGATATCATTTCAAATGCCAGGGAGACGATCCAGAAACAAACAAAAGACAAGAACAGAGTAGAAACATTCATCAAAGAAACCTTAAAAGGCAAATTAGAGGAATGTCAAACTCAATTAAATAAACTGATAGAGGAGAAAAAGGAAAAACAAGAAATGCTGACAGATAAAGAAAATGCGCTCAACGAGCTTGACCTTCCTAATCTTCGACTTCAAAAAGATGAAAAGAAAACAGTACAAAGCAATATTGATAAAGCACTGGCTTCTTTAAATGCCCTGGAGACAGCTCAAACCCATAGAAAAGAGCAAGAACAAGTCTTAAAAAAGCAAAAGTCGGATATCGAAGAATGCGACAAAAATATTGCTGAGCTTGCCGAACCTATTCTAAGGGCTGAAACAAGCATGAACGAATACAAAGAAATGCTAGCTAAACAGCGTGAAACAGTCGACGATTGGACCAAGACTTTACGCACCCACCTACATAAAGGAGAAAAATGTCCAGTATGCCAACAGGTTATCACAGAAGAATTACCCCATGAGGATCTTCTGGAGAAAATGTTTAAAGACACTGAACAAACATATCTGGAGAAAGAAAAAGCATATAATGAGCTATTAACAAAGAAAACTAAATACGAAGCCGAAAAGAAAGCCAATCAAAACCAGTATCAACGTACAAAGGAATTGTTGGATAAGGATAATACTGTACAACAATGTAAGGAGAAAGCATTAAATGCCTGTAAGACATGTGATATTATTCTTCTCGATAATGCATCAACAGAACTAAAAAAGCTTGAGGATACACTATCAATAGAGTTGGAAAAGCTAAATGAACAAATTAAAAACGGTGAGATCAAGGAACAAGAATTCAAGGAAATACAAAATCAATTTCAAATCATACAAGATAACGAAATCAAAGCTACCAATGAAGTCAATAAAGTCAATAGCGAATTAACAAGATGTTTGGGTAAAATTGAAACATGTAATCAAATAATTAATAATAAACAAAAGGAAATCAACGAATCAGAAACACGTATTCAACCTATACTCGATACAAGACAATGGGACATTGACTGGAAATCAGAGCCAAAATTATTCGCCACTCAGTTGAAACAAGACAAAGAGTCTTATACTGAAAAACAGAAAGAACAAGAGCTAAAAAAGAATCTTTTGGACCATTACAACAAATCAAAAGAAGAAGTTACAAGAGGAATAGAAGAAATTGTGGTTTTAATTCCCGAATGGAGTTCCATTTATACATATGATAGAGCGGAATTCCCAGAAATATTGAATGTTACTAGGAATATGATCCTAAACATCAATAAGACAATCACACGACGAGATACTGCTAATCAACAAAAAGAAGAAGCATTACGAAAATTAAATGATTTCTTCAGTCTTCACAAGCAGTATTCATTAGAGTTCTTGGAAAACATTTCGCAAAAGAATGCCTCCGACATCAATCTTTTACAAGATGAATTGACAAAACTGAAAAATGATGTCCTTCAAAAGAAAGGTTCTTGGGAACAGATTAATGAACAACTCACTCACCACATCGAACAAAAGCCAAATCTGGCAGAAAACGAAGACGTCGAACTTCTGAATGAACACATTAGTTTATACCAAGAAAAGATGAATGAGGCAAATGCGAAAAGAGGTAGCATTCAAAAACAATTGGATATAGATGAGGAAAACAGAAAACAACAAGAACAGTTTATTGAACAAGCTGAGAAACAAAAAGCAATCTACGACAAATGGGCTCGTCTGAACAGCCTTCTTGGAGATTCTACTGGAAAAAAGTTCATGAAAATTGCACAGAGCTATGTCTTGAGTAGTATGACACATGCAGCTAACAGCTATCTTAAGACACTAACCAATCGTTATACACTGCGCGTTATCCCTGGAACCTTTACCATTATGATGGAAGATGCCTACCAAGGTTATGCAGCAAGACCGGCAAGCACTATTTCTGGTGGAGAAAGTTTCCTGGTTTCGCTTTCACTCGCCCTTGCCTTAAGCGACATTGGGCAACAACTGTCAGTAGATACGCTCTTTATCGATGAAGGTTTTGGCACATTGAGCGGGGAACCACTAATGAATGCTATCAACACTTTACGCAGTCTACATAATGCCTCTGGTCGACATGTCGGTATTATCAGTCATGTGGAGGAATTGCAAGAACGTATTCCTGTACAGATTCAAGTAGTTCAAGAAGGTAATAGTTCGAGTAGTAAAATAAATATTATCGGAGGAGACTAAAAAAAATTTGTATTCAAAAGAGTTTCAACTATCTTTGTCTAAAACATTATTATAAGTTAAAAGAAAATGAAGAAAATATTATTGTCAGCATTGATGTTTGTTCTGGCACTAGTCGGTAGTGCACAGGTTGAACGCCCCAAACTCGTTGTCGGTTTGGTAGTCGACCAAATGAGATGGGATTATCTTTATTATTATTACGATCAATTCGTGGATGGTGGTCTCAAACGTTTGGTTGATGAAGGTTTCAATTGTGAAAACAATATGATCAACTATGTTCCAACAGTTACAGGTATTGGACATGCCAGTATATATACCGGCTCCACTCCTGCCCTTCACAGCATAGCTGGAAACGATTTCTATATGGACGGTAAATTCACATACTGCTGCTCTGATTCAGAAATCAATGGTGTCGGAAGCGATGGCAGTGCTGGAAAAATGTCACCTCGAAAAATGACAGCAACCACCATTGGTGATATGCTGAAAGTAGCAACCGACTATCGTTCGAAAGTCATTGGCGTTGCTATGAAAGACCGCGCAGCCATCCTACCTGCCGGACAAGCTGCAGATGCTGCATATTGGTGGGATAATAGTGTAGGTCATTTTATCACCTCTACTTATTATATGAACGAGTTACCTGCTTGGGTTAAGAAGTTTAATGACCAAAACACATGGAATCCTGGTAAAGATATCAAAATGTCGCCTGTCGGCATCACAAAAACATTCCTTATGGCAGAGAATGTTATCGAGAATGAACAAATGGGACAACGCGGTGAAACCGATATGCTGTGTATCAGTGTCTCTCCTACCGATGCAATCGCTCACAAGTTTGGTACACGTGGTAAAGAGAATTGGGATGCTTACAAACAATTGGATGAGGATTTGGCTAAATTCTTGAATTACTTGGATAAGAAAGTGGGAAAAGGTCAATATTTGTTATTCCTCACAGCCGACCATGGTGCTGCACATAACTCAACGATGCTCAACGAACATCGAATCCCTGCTGGAGGTTGGAGTATTGGTGATGCAAGAAAAGCTTTGAACACTCACCTAAAAGCAAAATTTGGATTGGACAATATGGTTCCTTTCACCTATTCTTATAAACTATTCCTTGACCGTCCGGGTATCCAGAAAGCTGGTATCAAACTTCAGGACGTTGTTGACGAAGCCATCGAATACCTGAAACAAGAAAAAGATCTTCTATATGTTATTGATTTGGCTAAGGCCGGACAGGCTACCGTGCCAGCCTTCCTCAAAGAACAGCTAATCAATGGCTGGAATTCACAACGTTCAGGTGATATCTACTGCGTGACGAAGTCTGGTTTGTACGATTTCACTCCTGCAGCCAACTATACTGGAACAACACACGGCGCATGGAACCCATACGATTCACATATTCCATGTGTATTCTTTGGATGGAAAATCAAACACGGACGTACAGCTCACACTAACCACATGGTTGATATTGCTCCTACTGTCTGTTCAATGCTTCGCATCCAAATGCCAAACTCATGTATTGGTGATCCAATCGTAGAAGTCGCTAATATGGTTCAATAAAAGCGAACATTATAGATCTAATAGAATAGGGTTGTTCAAAAGAACAACCCTATTCTATAATAAAAATGATATGCAATCTATCATCGTATCCAATCAAAGTTTTCCTTCCCGGCACCGACCTCAAAGTGATATTTTACTATACCTAAGTCAACCTTCGAGAAGAATCCCCATCCTGCCTTTGCTTGCACTTGTCGTTCATTCTTCAATGAGAAAAGAAATTTCTGTTGATTAATGGCTGTTGGAGCCAATAAGGCAGATTCCACGCCCTTGCGGAACCAATCTGGCATCACGCCTTCAACTTTAGTAACTTTCTCCATCGTTTTTATTTTATGAGAATATCCTTGGTTCGCTCCATAACCTAAAGAGATAACACAACGTAGTTTCTCTCCTTTCTCCACTGTTATCACATCCGGATTCTTCTTATAAGACAGTCCCACCCAACAAGTGTTCAAACCTAACATCTGTGCACGTAAAACAAGTTGCTCACCATAATAACCTAGGCGTTCATCCAAAGTATCATCATCCTTTCCAATCATTGCGAAATAATTGCGGACATTCGTAAACTTCCCATAATGGGCCATCGTACTATCGAAAGCTTTAGGATCATTGGTTACTAACTGAATATGTAAGCCACTCTCCTTGTTCAATTGATGAGTCATTGCCTGCAGTTCATCTATAATATCCGTCTCAATTGGTTTATCCAAATATTGACGAACACTATGCCGCTTAACAATTGCTTCCTGTATAGTCATATTACACTGGTACTGAAGGTTGAGTCATCTGAAGTATCAAATATGCCAATCCAATATTGATGGCAACGACTAAAGCGAATAGGACATAATTTTGTGTCGGCGTCAATGATACACTCAGATATTTGAAATCATTAAAATCTTTCCGTTTCCATGAAGATAAGTTTTCACGAAGCCAATTGCTGAAAGCTATCAAATCCAGTTCCTCATGATCACGAAAATAATCCTCTGTCATCACACTAAGAGTAGGTTCGTCCATCCAACTGAATGCGTGACTCCACTTCACCTGATCACCATCTAATCCAAGACAGACGACAAACTCATTTTTGTTACCACCTTCCCAATAGGCTCGTTGCTGCTCTGCTATCTTAATTCCCTTGGCAGCATCAAAGCATATCACATATACATGAATCTGGTGTTGTGCTCCATACCATGAATTCAAAAGCAGGAATGCATCATGTACTTCCTGAGGAAACTCACGTCCTAGGATACATTGTTGGAAATAGCCTTTAACTGGAGGATAATCATATAATCCCAATTCTTTCGCTTTACTCTTCGAGATTGCTTCGAACTTAAAAATGGAATGTGAATTTCTAACCTTATTCACATATTGATGTTCCTCTGTCAATGGAAAGAAACATTCACGTACATATGGATTATCCAGTGGGTTTGGTTCCTCTTTGTTCGCTTCCAAAATATCATTGAACCAATAGGTCCGACCATATCGTACTCCACCTAAGATATGACTTCCTGTATAGTTATACCCATAAGGAGCAGTACGCCATGTGTCCACAATATTTTGATAAGATCTTCGGTTGATGTAATGGCGAGTTCCAATATTTGTGTCCATCATCCATTGTTCAGGATGGAATTGTTCCCGAATACGTGTCTCCTGACGATAAATTGTATTTCCGTTGCTATCCTTCCCTGCAGGAACCTGAACGACATATGGAATCAACTCAGTCCACGCATCTTCATGTGAGACAGAAGCAATGAACGAGCCGAGAAATTCGTCATCCGACACTCGAGCTCTATACATCAGCCAATGAATCAATGCTGTTAAGAGCCATGAAGCCAGCACACAGACCGCATAGTACCATGGATCCAGCATTGTACCCTTTACCGAATAGAGAAAGAGGCACGTTAGAATTGGCAGAAGATAAAAAAGTGCTGCCATTATTTCTTACCAAACACGCTTACTTCGTCGTCAATACCCGTTGTAATCGTCGACTTCGTCTTGGTGGACGAGATGACTTCATACTCAATCTTTTCCTTGTTCGAGATAAACCACTTACCAGGATATTGTTCTAACAAGGTGTCACGTTCCTTAATTACATCCAGCATACGTGTTTGGGCATTGTTAAAATATTCGCGTTGAATCTCAATGGCTTGCTGCAAGTCTTTGTAAAGTGAGGTGTCGAAGTCTGGATTAGCCTCTTGAATCCACTTCATAGCATTATTGCCATCATTGGCATAACGACCGGAAATTAGTTCTGGGTAAATCTTTTCAAAAGTCTCACGATACTGTTCACTTACTTCAGCCTTCTGCTGAATAACTTTCCACATTTTGTCATGAACACTCTCAATTTTTCCTTTCTGAGCGTTAATTTCTTTACGTAATGCTACCTCCTTATTATTATAAGTGAAATACATTCCTACTAGCACTACTAACAATGCTATTACACAAATCAAAATAATCATAATCTTCTAATATTAAATGTTTATAATCTATTCAGTTCATCCCATAAATTGTCGATCTCACGTTTCAATGAATCAACTTCTCGCTCCTCATCCCTTGCTTTATTTTCATAGTTTGCAGCATCTGAATATCTACTCTCCGCACTTTGCATATAATCGATTTTACGAGACGGATCGGATTCAGAATCAGCATACGAACGATACGTATCTCCATCCATTCGAGAATTATAAGCAGCGTTTTCCGCACTCCTCATCCGATATTCAGCGCCGGAAAGCATACTTTGTAGAACGCCGATTCTAGATTTCAGTTCTCTTTTTCGTTCCTCTTTTGCTGCACGCTCTTCTTCACGACGCTCATCATCCGTGTTGCTTCTAGATTGAGTTTGCGTCGTTGACGGTTCAGGACGATTCACCGTTGGCGACGGAGCGTCACTCGAAACTGAAGAAACTCTTCCTGCCCGCAACTGCTGCTCAAGCTTTTGTATGGTTGATGTCATTGTAAACCAGTCAAATGACGACCTGTATACATCCGAACGACGTTTGAAAGCTTCCTTGCCTTTCTTCACCTTTTCCTCTTCTTCTCTCTTACGATATGAATATTCCTCATCGTCAACAACGCCCGTAGGTACAAAGAAAAGAATCAATGCCATTAACTTTGGGAAGAAATAAGCCAAAACAACAGCTGCTAAGACTAAAAGCAGAGGGTAACCGGTATCCTTGCCACGCTTATAGACAAAGAAAAGAAAAGGTATGACCACAAATAGATCAGTTAGATATTTACCGGTTTTGATATCCAAAACTGCATTGAAATCGGGATCTATGATAAAGGCCAAGAGTGCCAGTATCACACAAACGATGATAAAATCTTTTCTGCCTATTGTTTCGTTTAAGAAGAGCCGACCAAAGAATCCACGACTCTCCTTATTCTTCACCACATTTAAACTGTTTGCTGGAGCATTGTTCCTACTTTCAACAAACGTATAGGTTATTTCATTCCCGCTTTGGTCGTATTTCAGCGTTTCCTTAATACACGCTCCCACGAATTCTCCGTGTACAGCACGACCACAATCAGCCGTATGATCAGGCCTTATGCAGATACAATGATCTCCATGAATCCGCATGGCATCATCGAACGTTGCAACATACAACGTATTATTATTAAACAGTCTGAAATTGGAATAGTAATTATAATGGGTGTCATGAACTAATTCGAGACAATTGGAGTATCCAATCACCTTATATTGTTCCACACATCCAGGATGAGAGAAGTAGTTGATGTTTTCCGTGAGATACTCCCGCATTGTCGGATGATTCGTTTCTTCCAACTGTTTACGCATTATATAGATGCACTTTGCAGCCAACTGATATTTCGAAATATTCTCCATGCAGGTACTTACTCTTTATACAACAATGCCTTTTTATCTTCAACCAAATCTCGCAGCGGAGCGACATGAACCATAAAGTAATCACCACAAGTTGAGGACTTTATTTCCCAACTTACTTCTGAATCATCATCACCATACTCAGCACGATGCTTTTCACACATCTGGTGATACTTTGCATAACGTTTATCCAACTCGGCTTCTAATACGGCAATCTCTTCCTCTAACTTCTGTTTTTCTTCAACCGTCATAAAATCTATTTAAGCTCCAACAATATACTTGCTCTTTGGAAGATAAGATAATATCTTCGAAGTAATTAAACAACACACAAATGTTAGTATCGCAATGACCGGAATAACCAACCAAACAGGAAGACGTGGATTTGTCACATCACCGTTCACCATCCATTGGGCTATCACTGATAAGAAAAACATATGCATCAAATACATCCCATACGACAACTTGGAGGTTTCGGTTATAACAGCAGGCACCTTGTGGTCCTTAATACAGGTAAACAACAAGAAAATACCAAAGGTAGCTACCAAGACATTCAGTGTACAGAACTCCCACGACCATTCCAAAGAAGGCGTTTCAATGAGTTGTCCAGGCACACCCTTCAGCCAAAACGACCAAGCTGTGAATGCTCCACCTATAAGGAAACAAAGCCAACCAACAATTAGTTTACGTTTGCGTGACCAGTCAAGATGAACACGAATATAATGAGCCAAAACAAGATAGCCTATAAAACCTGAACAATACCAGAATGCTGAGAATTGATTCCAAAAACATTCACCCCAAAGTTCAGGAGAAACAAAGCGATGTAGCCACGGAATTGTAGTTGTGAATGCAAACAATCCGATAAAGATTCGTTCCTCTTTTGCTGTCGCACGTTCTAACCAAGGTGATATAACAGGGATAATCAAATATAAACCTATCAACGGATACATAAACCACAGATGTCCGCCCATAGAAGGGAAATTGAAAGGAAGCATCTTCAGGTCGTTCAGCGACTGTTCCCAAGTCATTCCATTCCAAGCCAAAGGAAGCAGACAGTATAATATCATGAACAATATAAACGGCGGCAATATTCTTTTGAAACGACGTTTATAGAATTGTGTCATAGTCATTCCTTTACCCATTGGAACCAAAAGAAAGGCCGACATAATCATAAACAGAGGAACAGCAGCACGAGAAAGGCCACCATCATAAAAAGCCACCCAAAAACGATTGCTCTCATTCGCTAACATTGAAACATTGCCTGCAAGGCCTGATGAATCGGCTCCATAAAAGTTTTCACTCGAATGAACCAACATTACCATAAAACAGGCTGTAACTCTCAGATAATCCAAAAAAGGAATTCGCTCTTTCATATAATAATAACTAATGTTTAGTACAAAGATACACTTTCTAGTATTAAATAACAAAAATAAGACTATATTTACAAAGCTAAAAACAAAACGAACTAAACTATATAGAATGAATTCAATAATGAAAACAAATCTCTTCACCTAATCATAAGCATTAAACTTTTCAAGGTTTTAATTGTTAATCATAAGAAATATAGTAACTTTGTTATGTCTAAAAATCTTATAAATCTATGTTTAAATAATTCACTAATGAAAAAGATTGTTTTATTGCTTATCGCTGTTTTCTGCATTACCCAACTATCATTTTCCCAGGAAACATACGTCAATGAATCGGCCAAGATGCCTGTTCATCCCAGATTGTTCCTCCCCAAAGGTGCTGAAAAAACACTTCTACAAAAAATCAAAAAAGATGCAATTTGGACAGAAATCCATAACATTATTATTCAGGAGGCCGACGATTTAATCAATAGGCCTTGTCTAGAACAAATAGTTGAAGGACGACGGCTTGTCGTTCACGAAGAAGTAGTTCGACGTGTCATCATGTTGAGCTATGCTTTTCGTATGACAGGCAACACAAAGTACCTTAAGCGGGCTGAGAAAGAACTGCTAAGTGGTGCTTCATTCACGAACTGGAATCCTACACATTTCCTTGATGTAGCCGGCATGACAACAGCTATGTCCATCGGATACGACTGGCTTTACCCATATCTCTCCGACGATACTAAAAAAACACTTGAAACTGCCATCATCGAGAAAGGTTTGAAACAGTCATTGATTAAAGATTATAACTTCTTCCTCGACTTGGAACAGAACTGGAACCAAGTTTGCAATGCTGCCATGACGTTCGGTGCAGTGACGATTTGGGAAAAAGATCCGAAACTAGCGAGTTATATCGTAAACCGTGCTATCAACACCTTACCTCTTTGCATGAAACACTATGCTCCCGAAGGCGCATATCCCGAAGGGGCTGGTTATTGGACCTTTGGTACAACATATAATGTTCTCTTCTTGGACGTCATGAACCAGATTTTCCACTCTGATTTCGGCCTAAGTGATACTCCTGGATTCATCAATAGTGGGAAATTCGTTCTAAATATGATTACTCCGTCTTTGCATTACTTCGCTTTTTCGGATAACAGTAGAGATGCATCCTTCCAACCTACCCTGCTTTGGTTCTATAACAAGACAAAAGACCCTAGCATTCTTTACCAACAGACTGAACTATATAAGAAAGGTGGAAAGAAAAGCATTATCAACGACCGTTTCCCGCCAATGATTCTGATATGGGGTGCTAACACCTCGCTGATGAACCCACAAGTCCCTAAGGATTTAAACTGGAAAGCTGATGGTGACAACCCTGTTTGTGCGATGCGTTCTTCATGGACAGACCCAAATGCAACATATCTTGCCATGAAAATGGGATCTCCTTCTGTCAATCACGGTCATATGGACGTTGGTTCCTTTGTTTATGAAAACGATGGCATACAATGGGCAATAGATATGGGCGGTGAGAACTACCATAATATGGAAGTTCGCGGACTTGACCTATGGAATATGGAACAGAACTCTCAACGTTGGACGGTTTATCGTTATAACAACTTCACACATAACACATTGACATTCAATCATAAATATCAATGGATTGATGGAAAGGGTAAACTTACCGACTACTTCGAGAAAGATAATCAAAGTACTGTTGTCTCTGATTTAACCACCATCTATAAAGGGTTGGAGGTGAAGTCTGTGAAACGTGCGGTCTCCTTAGTCGAGAAGAAATATGCGGTAATCGAAGATCAGATTGAGACTACTACCTTATATAATCTTACAACATGGACACTCGTAACACCAGCAAAGGTGACCATCCTTTCCGACCACGTTGCTCTTCTAGTAAAAGATGGCAAGAAGGTTTACGTAAAAGTGGATTGTCCAGTTGAGACAAAGTGGAAAATTTCTCCAGCAGAAGATACACTCTATCCGTTCAACAGTCCGAACCCAGGTATTTCTATCTTGAGTTTTGATGCCGAGTTGACACGTTCTTCTACTCAAACCATGAAAGTTTACCTTATCCCTGAAGAAAATAAGGATATTCTATATCAATCAGCATTCAACTAAAAATCACTGATATGAAATTTAAATTTATCACCCTATTAACCATTGCATCGTTTGCGATCACTCTCAACGGAAAGGCTCAAGTAGATGAGAATACCCGTGAAGGGATGGCACGAATGTCGTGTACCAGTATCATGGTAGGTAAAAAAGCCTCCACCGATGGCTCAGTTATTACTTCGCATACCTGCGATTCTTGGTATCGTACCTGGATGCAGATGATGCCGGCTAAAGATTATCCAAAAGGCAGTCAAGTGCCTATCTTCTCTGAGCGTATGCACACACAGACGCCACAGGACAGTACCGGCATGAAAGTCAGAGGCTATATTCCACAAGTGGATCACACCTATCGATTCCTTGATGTAGCTTATCCATGCCTCAACGAAAAACAGGTGGGCATCGGTGAAACGACTATCTCAGGAAGAGATACACTTCGCAATAAGAATGGTTTGTTCATGATTGAAGAAGTTCAACGTATTGCCCTCGAACGTTCTTCATCTGCACGCGAAGCTATCTTGCTCATTGGTAAGCTTGTGAAAGAATATGGTTACGGAGATAGTGGTGAATGTTTGACCATTGCTGATAAAAACGAGGTTTGGATCTTTGAAATTTTTGGTGAAGGTCCTGACAAAATTGGTGCTGTATGGGCAGCTGTACGGATTCCTGATGACGAGATCGCTGTTTCTGCCAATATCAGTCGCATTGGTAAGCTCAACTTAAAAGATAAGGATAACTATCTGGCATCCGACAACGTATTCGAAGTGGCTAAGAAATTAAAACTTTGGGACGGAAAGGGCGAATTCAGTTTCTGGAGGGCCTATAGCGGTGGTAATTATTTCAATGAAGTGAAGAATTACAGCGTTCGTGAGCATTTTATCATGGATGCCCTTGCTCCTTCCCTGCATCTTTCCGACGCGGTGGAGGATCTTCCACTGAGTGTGAAACCGGATAAGAAGGTAAGCGTGGAGGATGTCATGCATTTGCTGGGTAGTTATTACGAAGGTACGGAGAAAAACCTGAGTGAACGTCACATGATTCCGAATCCTGATCGTAAGGACAAACAGGGAAATCTTGTAGAGAACGAGCCCGACAGTATTGTTTCTCCATTTTCTAATCCTTGGATGCGACCGGATGAGATCAATATGTACTACGCTATGGGCGATGAGAAGATGAAAAATATCCGCACTGTCAGTGTTCCTTGGTGTGCTTATAGTACGGTCATCCAGTTACGTTCGTGGTTGCCTGATGAAGTGGGTGGTATCGCATGGGTTTCCATGGATAATCCAGGTCAGAGCCCACGATTCCCTATCTTTAGTGGAAATACAGATTTACCAAAGATGTTGCAAATCTGCGGACAACACACTGATCGTGAAGACGCTGCTCTATGGCACTACCGCAAGACTAACCGACTGGCGACTGTTCGTTGGGGAACGTATCGTAAGATATTGGAACCTGCAAGAGATTATTTCATTGAGAAAGGTTTACGCGAACTACCATACGTAGAGCAAACTTGGCAATCTCTCCAAAAAGAGGACCCAAAGAAAGCAGAGACCATGCTGAACGGATATACAGCCGACTTCTTTGGAGCAACGATTATGAAGTGGGATGAGATAGCAAGAACGATTTGGAGACAAACTTGGACAGGTTTTTAAGTCATGAAGAAAGAAAAAGATCCAATGGGCAGGGCAATTGCCGACTATTGGAAGTATAAAAAGGCAGATACACTCGTCGTTCATTCACCAATGTTCGATGATGATGAGTTCCCCGTGGAGGTTCTTTTCCGTAATTATCAAGAAATGCCTCCCTTGGAACAGACTGCCCTTCAACATACCTATGGAAAAACACTCGATGTTGGTGCAGGAGCTGGTTGTCATTCTCTTTATTTACAAGAAAAGGGTGTGGATGTAACGGCTATCGATATCTCACCTCTCTCGGTAAAAGTGATGAAAGAACGAGGCATCAAAAAAGTGCTTGAGCAAGACTTCTTCACCCTTACTGAACAGTACGAAACGTTGTTAATGTTAATGAACGGCATCGGAATGTCAGGAACAGTCGACAAATTGCCCGAGTTCTTCAAACATCTAGATCGGGTGTTGGCACCCGGCGGTCAATTAATCTTCGATTCTTCCGACCTTTGTTATCTTTTTGAGGATGAAGATGGAATTATAGAACTGCCCGATCAAGATAATTATTACGGTGAGGTGATATATCAAATGGAATATAAGGATACTTTGGGAGAACCGTTCCATTGGTTCTATATCGACGCTGATACTCTTGATCAATATGCAAGAGAAGCTGGTTACGAATTGGAGATTCTACGATTAGGCGATCATTATGACTATCTTGCACGTATAACAAAGAAGAGTTGAATCTTTTAACGATAACGGGAACGGCCATTTAACAACAATAAGTGAACTCAACAGGTTCTTTTACCTACATCAAAGTAACAGGGAATACCGAGATGAAGCAGTACTACACTGAAGAAAACACGATTCCAAAATGTAGCGATTCCAGTAGTCATAATTGGCATGTGGAATATGATGGCGTAAAATTCCCAT
>CAMVLL010000060.1 GCA_947168315.1 uncultured Bacteroidota bacterium
GTAGCCGCCGTTTTCAACAGAGTTGGTTCCCTTTGGCCGAATGGCTGGAGGGAACTTTTTTTTTATGTATTATTATGAAGAAGAAAAGGAGGATGATCATAATCATCCTCCTTTTCTTTTATTATATCGATTTATTATCCCTTAATATTTAATTCGTATAAGCATGCTTTGAGCTCTGCACTGCTACCCATGTGTTTACCCATATCATCAGATAATTTAATACATTCACGCCATTCTTGATTGCTATTCATCCTACACTTTGATAATTTCATAACAATATTTGAAGGCTTAAAGCCTGTATCATTCGTTAAATTTGTACCGATACCGAATGAGCAGCGAATCTTTCCTTTACAATAATTGGCAATCTTCAAAGCTTTTTCAAAGTTTAGTGCATTACTGAAAATGATCGTCTTGGTTGTAGGATCGATACCAAATTCCTTGTAACGAGCAATTAATTTATCAATAAAGTCGAACTCACTACCAGAGTCACAACGTACTCCGTCAAACAACTTTGCTTGTTTTCTACTTAAATTAGAAAGAAAAGCATCAGTTGTATAGGTATCAGCTAGTGCTGTACCCAAGTCACCGTCATATACATTCACCCAATTCTCTAAAGCAATGTAATTCGCATGTTTATATCCAAATTGTGCACCATGGAACATGAACCATTCGTGTGGGTGTGTACCCATTGGAACCATGTTGTATTTCATGGCGAGATGACAATTTGAGGTTCCGGTACAATAGGTGGAATGTTCTTTCAAGTATTTGATAACAACCTCTTGTACATCGAAAGAAAAACGTCGACGAGTACCGAAATCGGAATATGTCATCTTGTTATCGTTAGAAAGTTTGACTTTCTTTTCCAATTTTGCTATTACTTCATCGATATTGGGCTGATTGTTGAAGTATTTATTTTTTATCTCCGAAACAATAGCCAACAGTGGTACTTCATAAAGAGTAACCTTGTATAGATAATCCGTTACTTCAATGTGGAGGTGATGAGCTTCATCCAAATGCAATTGAATCTTTTCAGGTTCAAAACGAAAGGATGCGAGCCATTCCCAGTAGACGCGAGGCAAGAATCGACAATGCTTATTCATATACTCCAACTCTTCTTTTTGGAGTGTGACCTCACTCATGTGCTGAATTTCTTGCTTTAATTCATCCAAGAAACTCTCAGTGTATTCAGTTTCGTCTCTGTCCTTAAAACTGAATGTCCCTTGTGCATACGGAAACAACTTGATATAAGCATACGATGTCGTAAACTTGTACAAGTCGGTATCCAGAATTGATCTTATAACCATACTATATTTTATTTATTATGTTGCGTGTAAAATTACGAACTTATTTTGAATAAAAGAGTTTTAGGGTAAACTTTTAAAAAGAAATCTCCGCAAGTTGAAAACAACTTGCGGAGATTCATTCGTGTGGGTGGAGCTGGAGGGAGTCGAACCCTCGTCCAAACAAGGAAGCCATATGCTTTCTACATGCTTATCTTTGCCTTCGGTTTTCGTGCATGGGCAAGACCAAAGCCACCTACTCATGCCTTATCTCCTAAATTTTCATCACAAGTGCGGAGAAAACTCATGACTATTCCCGATTTTGCTGTGCCGCTTTATCAACCGCTTCGGAACAAGAGCTTTTGAGCGACATCCCGTTCCCGCCACTATGACGGAAATAAAGGTGATCTACTATACTTCAATCACGCTGCGAGAGCATAATTAGTGTTGCCAGATAATTGTTAGTAACTGTGATTAAAGTGCTAATCACTGACGCACTGCATGCTTACATACCTCTTCATCTCGCTGTCAAATCCAGTCAACCCCTTTTTCTGATGTGAATGGTTCAATATCTTGATGCCCCATTTGATTGGGAATGCAAATGTAATGATAAAAATGGGACTCTGCCATCTTTTTTTAAAAAAATTATTTTGTCGATTCTCTTAAAACGATTTCTCCTCTTAATACAATATTCTCACGAGGAGATTCCGGATCTTCTATTTGTTGAGTTAGCAAACGAGATGCTTCTATGGCCATTTGTTTTAAAGGCTGTTCAACGGCTGATATCGTAGGGTGAACAAATGTGCACAACTCAGTGCCTGAAACAGTACAAATGGCAACATCTTCCGGGATTCGGTAGTGCATGTTCTGAAGGACATTCTTTGCACCCACCATGGTCGTTTCCGTAAAACAGAATACAGCATCAAACTCTAATCCTTGTGCCAAAAAGTTCTGCATTGCTTGAGCTCCTTCATGAAATTTCAAACCACCTTCCAAAACGTATCTTTCGTCATAGGGAAGATGAAATTTTTCCAATGCCTGTCGATAGCCTATATGACGATTGACAGCAGGGATTACATAAGATGGTCCGGCAAGATGGATGATATGTCGCTTCCCCATGCGAATAAGTGTCTCAACCATAAAATAAGACATTATTTCATCATCCATTCTAACTTGCGATGCGTCCAGACCTTCGACAGTTCGATCGAAAAAAACGATGGGAATTCCCCTGTTCATTACCTGTTGGTATGCCTCAATGTTTTTGTCCTTATGGCATACACTCATCAGAATTCCATCAACCCTACTTTGAGTAAGCATCATAAGGTATTCGTACTCTGCCTCATAATCTTCGTTTGCTACCGTCACAATGGTTTGATATCCTCTTTTCTTGAGTTCTTTTTGGGCGTGTTGGATGAAGGTCATAAAGAAAGGCGTCATGGCATCTGGAATAATTATACCAACAGTTTTTGTATGCTGTTGTCGTAGATTGACTGCCTGTTCGTTACGCTGATACCCCATTCGATGAGCTGTATCAATAATCTTTTTCATCGTTTCAGACTTTACGTTATGGGTGTCGCCCGAAAGTGCACGTGACACTGTCGACTTTGAAATGCCTAACTCACGGGCAATGTCGATAATGGTGACATATTTCATAGTGATTATTATTACTTTGATGACATAAGACTTACTAGAGCGTAAAGGTAGGAAAAGTTTATAGATTGCCCAAGCAAAAACCCGATATTTTGGGAACGGTTGCGGAAAATGGGAACGGTTGCGGGAACGGTTGCGAAAAAAATAATGGCGGCGACCGGATGGATTATAGATGTCCTTTTTTAATTTTATAAAAACAAATTTTCTGTATATCATTAATCAACAATTCAAAAATAAGAATATGAAATCAGGAGTTATTGGGGCAGAATTGCCAAAGACAATGAAAGCTGTGGTGGCTTATGGGCAAGGTGAATATAAATTAGAACTGAATTATCCGACACCTGAGTGTGGGCCAGATGACATTATTATAAAAACAGAAGGTTGTGGTGTCTGTGCTGGAGATTTAAAGTGCTATCATGGTGCAGCCAAATTCTGGGGTGATGAAAGTCAACCTTCGTGGGTTAGACCTCCTTTCATACCGGGACATGAATTCCTTGGTCACATCGTTCAGATGGGCGAGAATGTAAAGGGGTATGAATTAGGTCAACGCATTACGGCTGATCAGATTGTGCCGTGTGGAAAATGTAAGTTCTGTAAGAGTGGAAGATATTGGATGTGCCAACCTCATGCTACTTTCGGTTTCCAAAAAGAAAATAATGGTGGCATGGCAGAGTATGTCCGCTATCCTAAAACAGCAGTAATTTCTCATGTACCCGAGGATATGCCACTTGAGAAGGCCTTATTGATAGAACCTTACGGATGTTCCAAGCATTGTGTCGACCGTGCCCAGATTACAAACGATGATGTTGTTGTGATTGCTGGTGCTGGTACCTTGGGATTGGGAATGATTACATATGCAAGAATGAAGAATCCTGCCCTGCTGATTGTATTAGACATGGTTGATAATCGTTTAAAAAAGGCAAAGGAATTTGGTGCGGACATTGTGATGAATCCCGGAAAGGAAGATGTGGTACAGAAAGTGTTAGATTTGACTGAAGGATATGGATGTGATATTTATATTGAAGCAACAGGTCATCCATCCAGTGTACAACAAGGTTTGAACATGGTTCGTAAACTTGGTCGCTTTGTAGAGTTCAGCGTGTTCAGCCAACCAGCAACCATTGATTGGTCAATCATCGGTGACAGTAAAGAACTGGATGTGCTTGGTTCTCACTTGAGTCCATATTGCTATCCATTCGTTATCAAGAATATTGCTAATGGAAATCTAAAGACTGATGGTGTCGTATCCAGAACGTTCCCAATTGAAGAATGGGACAAAGCCTTCGAATATGCGACTGGCAAGTATGGAGATTTCAAGGTTGCAATCTTATTCTAGGGAGGACTGACCATGGACATCATGCATAGAGTTACGAATACCCCGAAGAGCGACTGGCCGGTAGCTACTCAAGAGCTATCGGGAGCTGGAAGGTTCTTCGGTTTGTATGGTGGTGAACATATCGCTGCGACCGAGTTTGTGATTGGTGCCACATTGGTGCAATATGGTTGTTCCGCATCCGATATTCTGATAGGATTGGCTATCGGTAATTTATTGGCTACGTTGAGTTTTGCTCTGTTATGTGCGCCGATAGCCTTTGATACCCGACTGTCACTTTACAGTTATTTGTCACGGGTAGTCGGAAAAAGTGTGCAGAAATTGTATAATCTGATTTTTGGAATTGGATTTGCTGCACTTGGAGCAACCGGTATTTGTGTATCAGCTACAGCTATTCGCCGAATATTGAATGTACCTATTCAACACGAATGGTATCCGACAAGCATCGGATTTATTATCATTGTGCTTCTTTTGGGTGCTTTGGTTGTTTCAGTTGCAGCTAATGGTTTTAAAGGTGTATCCCGATTTGCCACGAAATGTGTGCCATGGATGATGATTATCTTTGTATTGGCTTATATTTGTGTCCTACCGATGTTGGCTGAAAGAACAGGTTATGGAAGTGTACATTCTCTTAAAGATATGTTCAACTTGTTAGATCAGCATGTCTGGGCGCCACACGCTGTTGAGGGTGGCAAAGCGTTGGGCATCTGGCATGTGATTGCTTTTGCGTGGACTATCAATGTCGCTCTTCACCTTGGATTGAACGATATGGCGGTACTTCGCTATGCTAAGTCGAAAAACTATGGATATATCTCAGCTGTGGGCATGTTCGTTGGACACTATTTCGCATGGATTGGTGCTGGTATCTTAGGTGCTACAGCAGCTCTGTTACTGAATACAGACTTATCGCTTCTGGATTCTGGTGAAGTGACGTTTGCTGTATTGGGATATGCTGGGTTATTAGGCGTGTTGATTGCTGGATGGACGACAGCTAATCCGACGATATATCGTGTGACACTCTCTTTCAACAACCTTTTCCCGAAATTTACCTACAAGCAGATGGCATATATCACAGGTACAGTGATTACCATTGCTGCATGTTTTCCATGTGTACAGGCTGCCGATTCTGTTCTTACTTACTTAGGATTGGTTGAAGGCATTGGTGCCATTGTTATTGCTGAGCATCTACTCTTCCCGAAGATTGGTTTTACCCGTTATTGGAATCTTTATAAAAAAGATGCAACGAACTGGGCAGCTCTTATCTCATGGGGAATTAGTTTGTTATTCTTTGTCATTATGCTGATCTATCGTCCGATTCATCAGAACTTCTGGTTTATTCCGAACTTCTTTATCCCATTCTTCTGCTACATCATTTTGGCAGGTTTGATGGGAGCAAAGAAGAAATACCCAAAGGAAGAGCAAGAAGAAAAGGAATATGAGAAACAGTTACAGGAATATGTCGACTCACAACCGATTGAGACGGTTAAATCGACGTTCTTTGGTCCGGTTAAGTTGGCTACGTATGCGTCCTATTTAATGTTGATTGCTATGGTGGTCGTCGGGTTAATCTATGCCGGTCATGGAATGACGGCGGATGCTATGAAAACTGCAGAGCTGATATTGACATTCTGCTTTTTCATCTGTATCATTATCTCATTTATTTTTGAAACTTACTATATGAAAAAGAATAAATAATCAACGTTTTTTGCTTTCATCACCTTCAGGCTTGGTTTTATTTGATTGTATGAACACCTGAAGAATAGTGTTTAGAGGATGTGTTTGCGTTGGCACATCCTCTTTTTTTAGACTGTTTATATAAATGTTTATTAATGAGTTATTGTAAATGTTAGTTTTTATCAGTGAGATAATTAGGAAGAAGATGGAGATTTTAGGTAATATCTTTGCAATCCTTGCTATTTTTTGCGAATATTGCATAAAGAATACATTTTGAAATAAAATATACAGAAATGAAACGTTTTGTAAATTGGATGTGGAGCATTGGTTTAATCATTTTCATGCTCCCGTTGAATGTCGGTGCACAGGTTCATTTACCTGAGATTTTTAGTGATAACATGGTTCTGCAGCAAGAATCTAAAGTAAAGATTTGGGGGACAGGTACCCCTCAGACGACTATTTCCGTAACAGGATCATGGAATAATGAGACGGTGCAAGCTAAGGTGGGTGCGAATGGAAAATGGATTGTGGAGCTGCAAACAATAAAGGCTAGCTATACACCTTATTATATAGATGTGAAGGATGATGCAGGTATCAGCATCCGTATCTCGAATGTTCTTCTGGGCGAGGTTTGGTTATGCTCAGGACAAAGTAATATGGAAATGCCAGTGAGAGGTTGGTTGCCGGATTGTCCGATTGATTATGCAGATCAGATCGCACAAAGTTCGACGTCGTTCCCTGGAATACGCTGCGTGATGGTCAAGGAAATCAAAGGAGCTAAGCCCTTGGATGAATGCAAAGGTACGTGGCAACTGTCAACGCCTGAGAATGTTCCCGACTTTAGTGCCGTTGCTTATGCTTTCGCTATGCACTTAAATCAGAATTTGAATGTTCCTATCGGACTGATTGTCAGTGCATGGGGCGGAACAAATATCGAAGGCTGGATGCCAGAGTCTTATTTGCAAAAGTATAAGAATGTACATTATAATTATGATGTCAATTCAAACGATGGAGCTGCAGCAAGTGTGTTGTATAATGGTATGATTTACCCATTAAAAAACTATACGCTGAAGGGTTTCCTTTGGTATCAAGGTGAAGCCAATGTCTGGGGATGGGATGGAACCTATTACCAGAAGCAGAAGGACTTGATAGAGTGTTGGCGTAAGGATTGGAACCTTGGTGAGCTACCTTTCTATATGGTAGAAATCGCTCCATTTAGTTATCCTTTGTACGGTGCTCCTGCTAACTGCTCCCCATTAATTCGTGAAGAACAATTGAAGGCTGCTTTGACGATTCCTCATTGTGGACTGGTCAGTACAAATGATTTGACGAAGGAAACCGAAATAGCAGTCAACATTCATCCGTCGAATAAACTGTTAGTAGGCTACCGGCTTTGCCGTTTTGCCTTGACTAAAGATTATGGTCGGATAAGCGAGTGTTGGGGACCAACATACCAAACGATGAAAGTGAATGGCTCGAAGGCTGTTATCACTTTTGATCATGTCGGAAAAGGCTTGATTCCTAATTCAAACATCATTGGTTTCGAAATAGCAGGAAATGACCGTACCTTCTACCCGGCAAAGGCTCGCATTATCGACAAGGACAAAGTGGAAGTCTATGCCGATGAAGTTAGAACGCCTGTAGCTGTGCGTTATTGTTTCAGTGTTGCTCAACTGGGTAATCTAATGAGTATCACCACTTTCCCTGTATATCCATTCCGTACCGATAATTGGAAATAAAACAAAAGAAAAACATATGAAACGACTGAATTTGATTTGTACTTTGGTAATGGTCATTGCCGTTACCGCTTGTGTATCTAAGAAAAAGGATGCGAATTTGAATGATATCCCTTCGTCTGGACTGATTCTTTTGACAGGAGGAAATGGTGGGCCTGCTGAGGAAACAATCAAGGCTTTCTCCTTTAATGAAGAAGATGGCTCGTTTGTTTTTCTAAAAGGCTTGAGTGGTTTGTCTAATCCTACGTTTTTGACCCATACTGCTGATCAACGTTATATATATGCAGTTAGAGAAGATAATGGTGAAAAGGCAGGAGCATACGCCATTTCTTTTGACCGGAAAACTGGGGAGATGAAAGTTTTGAACGAAGTGCCTGTTATGGGTGGAAATCCTTGTAATATTACTCTGGACCCGACAGAGAAATTTGTCTTGACAGCCAACTATTTCGGTGGAAATATCTCATTGTTGGGTATTGATGACGAAGGAAAGTTGATGGCTCCTGCTTTTGTCATTCCTTTTACTGGGAAAAGTGCTGATCCAAGCCGGCAGACAAAACCTTATCTGCATTGCGTGAAATTCTCACCCGACGGCAAGTTCTTGATGGCAGACGACTTGGGTACCGATCGAATACATATTTTCTCTGTAAACGAGAAGGCCGAAAAAGGTAATCCACAATCATTGTTAGAAGTCGAGAAGATGAAGGATGCCGTAGTTGAACCGGGAAATGGCCCACGCCATCTGGTATTTCATCCTACACTTCCTGTAGCATATTTGATAAATGAACTGTCAGGTAATGTTGTCGTCTTTGATTATAAGGAAGGTGATATGCAGGCTAAACAATATATCGCAGCAGATACAGTCAATGCGAAGGGTAGTGCTGATATTCACATTTCCCCAGATAGCAAATACTTGTATGCTTCCAATCGTTTGAAAGCTGATGGATTAGCTATTTTCCGTATAAATGAGACGGATGGTACCTTGCAAAAGGTTGGATATCAGTTGACAGGTATTCATCCTCGCAACTTTGCCATTACACCTAACGGTAAATATGTGTTGGTGGCTTGTCGTGATAGTAACTGTATTCAGATTTTTGAACGGAATGCCGATACGGGACTTTTGACAGATACTGGCAAGGCTATTGAGATAAAGGAGCCGATGTTTGTCCTTTGTTTGAAAGAATAAACCATACAAATTCTTTATAGGACAAAAACATAAATATTAATATTTTTGTAAAAAAAAGTTGGTAATTTGTATTATTATTCCAGAATATGTTGTATTTTTGCGTGTCAAATAGAATAAATATAAATTTATGAAGAGTAAGAATTTTAGACTGGAGACGATTAAGGCAATTATTTCCAGCAAAGAGGTTGGTAGTCAAGAAGAGTTGTTGCAAGAGTTGAAGAAGGAAGGCTTTAAACTGACCCAAGCGACTCTTTCTCGCGATTTAAAGCAGTTGAAGGTAGCTAAGGCAGCAAATTCGAATGGTAATTATGTATATGTATTGCCTAACGATACGATGTATCGTAGAAATACGCAGCATTTCTCTGTCAATGAGCTGTTGACACATACGGGATTTGTATCATTCAACTTTTCAACAAAGGTTGCAGTCATCAAGACTCGTCCGGGATATGCAGGTAGTCTAGCATATGATATCGATAATTTTGGTTTTGATGAGATTGTAGGAACGGTAGCAGGTGATGACACAATTCTGTTGGTTGTTCGTGAGGATTGTAACGAAGCCCAAGTTAAGAATGCATTAATGGTCTTGATACCGAATATACACTAATAGAGTAATTATTTGAAGAAATGGATTTGAAAGATATTGATGTGATGGTTGCGGATCCTTCGCATGAAGAATATGTGGATACGATACTGGAAACCATCCGTGAAGCTGCCAAGGTTCGTGGAACAGGTATTGCTGAACGAACACATGAATATGTCGCTACAAAAATTAGAGAAGGTAAAGCAATTATTGCCTTGTGTGGAGATGAATTTGCAGGGTTTACTTATATTGAGTCCTGGGGTAATAAGCAGTATGTGGCTACTTCAGGATTGATTGTTCATCCTAATTACAGAGGTCTAGGATTAGCTCGACGTATCAAGAATGCTTCTTTTCGTTTGGCACGTATGCGTTGGCCAAAAGCAAAGATCTTCAGTTTGACGAGTGGTGCTGCCGTTATGAAGATGAATACACAGTTGGGGTACGTCCCTGTGACATTTGATGACCTGACCGATGATGAAGCTTTCTGGAAAGGATGTGAGGGATGTATTAATTATCCTATCTTGAAGGAGAAAAAAAGAAAATTCTGTATTTGCACGGCCATGCTCTATGATCCTGCGATACACAAAGGTGAAGAAGAAATCTAATAACAAACAGTTATGAGTGAAAAGAAAAAAGTTGTAGTTGCTTATAGTGGAGGCTTGGATACATCTTTTACTGTAATGTATTTGGCCAAGGAGAAAGGCTATGAGGTCTATGCTGCCTCTGCCAACACAGGTGGTTTTAGCGAGGAGCAACTGAAAAAGAATGAGGAAAATGCCTACAAGTTAGGTGCAGTAAAATATGTAACATTGGATGTTACACGCGAGTATTATGAAAAGAGCTTGAAGTATATGGTTTATGGAAATGTACTGCGAAATGGTACTTATCCTATATCTGTTAGTTCAGAGCGTATTTTCCAAGCTATTGCGATAGCTCGCTATGCCAAAGAGATTGGTGCTGATGCTATTGCTCACGGTTCTACGGGTGCAGGTAATGACCAGGTACGTTTCGATATGACATTCCTGGTGATGGCTCCAGGTGTTGAGATTATCACTTTGACTCGTGATATGGCCTTGACTCGTCAGCAAGAGATTGATTATTTGAATGATCATGGTTTCCCAGCCGACTTTGAGAAACTGAAATATTCCTATAATGTAGGACTTTGGGGAACTTCTATCTGCGGTGGTGAGATTCTGGATTCTGCCAAGGGACTTCCTGAGAGTGCCTATCTGAAACAAGTAGAAAAGGAAGGAAGTGAGCAGTTGCGTCTGACGTTCGAAAAAGGTGAACTGAAGGCAGTGAACGATGAGCAATTTGATGATCCAATCAAAGCCATTCAAAAAGTGGAAAGCATTGGTGCAGCCTATGGCATCGGCCGTGATATGCACGTCGGTGACACCATTATTGGTATAAAGGGACGTGTAGGATTTGAGGCTGCTGCCCCGATGTTGATTATCGGAGCCCACCGTTTCTTGGAGAAATTCACTTTGAGTAAGTGGCAACAGTATTGGAAAGATCAGGTAGCCAACTGGTATGGCATGTTCTTACATGAGAGTCAATATCTGGAGCCAGTGATGAGGGATATCGAAGCAATGCTCGAGAGCTCACAGCGTAATGTGAATGGAACAGCTATCTTGGAACTTCGTCCACTCTCGTTCTCAACAGTTGGTGTGGAATCCAAGGATGATTTGGTGAAAACCAAGTTCGGCGAGTATGGTGAGATGCAGAAAGGCTGGACGGCAGAGGATGCCAAGGGCTTTATAAAAGTGACCTCGACGCCTTTGCGAGTTTATTATGCTAATCATAAGGATGTTGAAATATGATTAAAGTAGGTATAATAGGTGGTGCTGGTTACACAGCTGGCGAGTTGATTCGGTTGTTATTGAATCATCCGGACGTCGAGATTCAGTTTGTAAACAGTTCAAGCAATGCTGGGAACAAAATCGTTTCTGTTCATGAAGGCTTGTATGGAGAGACGGATTTGGTCTTTACTGACGAATTGCCTTTGGATGAGATTGATGTACTGTTCTTCTGTACTGCTCATGGCGATACTCGGAAGTTCATGGAAAGTCACCAAATCCCAGAAGGATTGAAACTGATTGACTTGAGTATGGATTATCGCCTGAAGTCGGATGATCATGATTTTATTTATGGTTTGCCGGAGTTGAATCGTCGTGCGATCTGTCATAGTCAGCATGTTGCTAATCCAGGATGCTTCGCTACTTGTATTCAGTTGGGTTTATTACCGTTAGCTAAACATTCATTGATACAAAGTGATGTGATGGTGAATGCGATTACTGGTAGTACAGGAGCTGGTGTGAAGCCAAGTACGACTTCTCATTTCAGTTGGCGGAACAATAACATGAGTATATATAAGCCGTTCCAACACCAACATATACCTGAGGTTAAGCAATCGCTAGCTCAGTTGCAGGAAGGGTTCAATACCAACATTGACTTTATTCCATATCGTGGCGATTTTGCCCGTGGAATCTTTGCGACTTTGGTTGTAAAATGTGATTTGGATGAAGAACAATTGTATCAATTGTATGAAGATTATTATGCAGAGGACTCTTTTGTCTTCATAATTCATGAGAATATCGATCTGAAACAAGTTGTGAATACCAATAAGTGCTTGCTTCACTTGGAAAAGCATGATGATAAGTTGCTTATCGTGTCTTGCATAGATAACTTGTTGAAGGGAGCAAGCGGAACAGCCGTTCATAACATGAATCTGATGTTCAACTTGGAGGAAACGGTTGGACTGAAGTTAAAGCCATCAGCTTTTTGAGATAGAATTATTTGATTAGTTATAAGGGTGAGTGCCTCGCATTCACCCTTTATTAAAGATGTAAAAATGAAGTTATTTGATGTATATCCTCTTTTTGACGTAAATATTGTCAAAGGGAAAGGTTGTCATGTCTGGGATGATCAAGGTAATGAGTATCTGGATTTATATGGAGGTCATGCCGTTATTTCTATTGGTCATGCACATCCTCATTATGTGAAAGCGATTAGTGAGCAGGTCGGGACCTTGGGTTTCTATTCAAATTCAGTGATTAATAAGTTGCAACAGGAACTCGCTGATCGTCTGGGTGAACTTTCCGGATATGACGATTACCAATTGTTCCTCATCAATAGTGGTGCTGAAGCCAATGAGAATGCCCTAAAGCTGGCGTCTTTCTATAATGGGAGAAAGAGAGTCCTTTCAGTATGCAAGGCTTTTCATGGACGGACATCTTTGGCTGTCGAAGTCACCAACAATCCTAGTATTGTTGCTCCAATCAATGACAATGGTCATGTCACCTTCATACCGATGAATGATATTGATGCTTTCAAGTCGGAACTGATGAAAGGGGATGTATGTGCTGTGATTGTTGAGGGAATACAAGGAGTAGGAGGAATCCAAGTTCCTGATAAGCAGTTCTTGCAGACTCTGAGTAAATTGTGTTCAGATACTGATACCGTGCTTATCTTGGATGAGATACAGTCAGGTTATGGTCGTTCTGGTAAGTTTTTTGCTCATCAATATGCTGGTATTCGTCCGGATATTATTACCGTAGCGAAAGGGATTGGAAATGGATTTCCTATGGGTGCTGTCCTGATTAGTCCAAAATTCTGGCCGACATATGGTCAGTTGGGTACGACTTTTGGTGGAAATCATTTGGCTTGTGCTGCTGCAATCGCAGTTTTGGAGGTCATGAAAGAGGAACATTTAGTTGAGAATGCAAGGGAAGTTGGCTCATTCTTGATTGATAAACTTCAGACTCTACAGCAACAGTATTCTGAAAAGATAAAGGAGGTTCGTGGCTGTGGCTTGATGATTGGAATTGAGTTTAAGGAACCAATAAAGGAATTGCGAAAGAAATTACTGTTTGAGAAACATATCTTTACTGGCGTGAGTGGGTCGAATGTGATTCGGCTCTTACCGCCACTTTGTTTGTCAGAAGATGAGGCTAATTGTTTCTTGACTGAATTCAAAAGTTTATTATAAAGAAAAGGACCTTGTACATTTTCTTATACAGGTGAATTGCACTATCTTTGCAACGGAATCAAAGATAGTGCAATTCTTTGTACTAAAATAAAGCTAATAGAAACTGAATGAAAGAATTTATTATATCAGAAGTTAAGTCGGAAACGGCAGTTTTGGTAGGTTTGATTACCCCGACACAAGATGAGCGGAAGACCAAGGAATATTTGGATGAACTGGAATTCTTGGCGCATACCGCAGGTGCTGAGGTGGTAAAACGTTTTACGCAAAAGGTAAGCGGCCCGAGCTCCATTACGTATGTCGGCACAGGAAAGTTGGAGGAAATCAGGGCATATATTCAAGCTGAGGAGGAAGCGGAGCGTGAAGTCGGGATGGTTATCTTCGATGATGAACTTTCAGCCAAACAGATTCGGAATATAGAGGGAGAATTGAAGGTCAAAATCTTAGACCGGACTTCGTTGATCCTTGATATTTTTGCAATGAGAGCTCAAACAGCCGATGCTAAAACGCAAGTCGAGTTGGCACAATATAAATATATGCTTCCTCGATTGCAGCGACTTTGGACACACTTGGAACGCCAAGGTGGTGGATCCGGAGCCGGTGGAGGAAAAGGTATGGTAGGATTGCGTGGTCCAGGTGAGACGCAGTTGGAAATGGACCGTCGTATCATCTTGAGCCGTATGACTTTGTTGAAAGAAAGACTGGCAGAGATTGACAAACAAAAAGCGACGCAACGGAAGAACCGTGGTCGTTTGATCCGTGTGGCCTTGGTCGGTTATACCAATGTAGGTAAGTCAACTCTGATGAATTTACTATCTAAGAGTGAGGTGTTTGCCGAGAACAAACTTTTTGCCACGCTGGATACGACAGTACGCAAGGTCGTTATCGAGAATCTGCCTTTCCTGCTTTCAGACACGGTCGGTTTTATTAGAAAGTTGCCTACCGATTTGGTGGAATCCTTCAAATCCACCTTGGATGAGGTGCGGGAAGCGGATTTGTTAGTCCATGTCGTGGATATTTCTCATCCGGACTTTGAGGAACAGATTCAAGTTGTAGAGAAGACTATTGCAGATCTTGGGGCTGGTGGTAAGCCAATGATGATTGTCTTTAATAAGATTGATGCTTATACCTATGTGCAGAAAGATGAAGACGACCTGACACCTAAGACAAAAGAAAACCTGACGCTGGATGAATTGATGCATACTTGGATGGCTAGATTAAATGACAATTGTATCTTTATCTCAGCCAAAGAAAAGACAAATCTGGAGGAATTGAAGGATGTCGTTTATAAAAAAGTGCGTGAGTTGCATGTACAAAAATATCCATATAACGACTTTTTGTATCCAAAATACGAGGAATAAAATGGTTATTTATTAACTGGATAGTCAATTCTATAAAGATTTTTTGTAAATTTGAGAATTTGATTGTATCTTTGCAGCGTTAAACAAAGAGAGAGAATCAAAGATATTGATTCGTAGGGAGGGGAAGCGATGCTTTTCCTCTCTTTTGTTTATATGAAGAAACGAATATATCCAAATTATTTATACGTGGATGTGGAAAAATCAAGAATAGTTAGTACCTTTGTAGTTAACGTATAATAACTAATTAAAAGATACATATATGGCAACACCAGAGTTTAAGTATGCACCCATGTTTCAGACAGGAAAGGATGATACAGAGTATCGTCTGCTCACCAAGGAAGGTGTATCTGTCGGTGAATTTGAAGGCAAGGAAATTTTAAAGGTCAGCAAGGAAGCGCTTACATTATTGAGTCAACAAGCTTTTCATGATGTAGAGTTTAAGCTTCGTCGCTCACACAATGAGCAAGTAGCAGCTATCCTTCATGATCCTGAAGCTTCGGAGAATGATAAGTATGTCGCTTTGCAGTTCCTTCGTAATGCAGAGACAGCATGTAAAGGTATTCTTCCTTTCTGCCAGGATACGGGTACTGCTATTATCCATGGTGAGAAAGGCCAGCAAGTATGGACTGGTTTCTGTGACGAGGAGGCTCTCTCAAAAGGTGTTTATAATACCTTTACGGAAGATAACCTTCGTTACTCACAAAATGCTCCTTTGACCATGTATGAGGAAGTGAATACACGTTGTAATCTTCCTGCTCAGATTGATATCGAAGCTACTGAAGGTGCTGAATATCGCTTTATCATGGTCGCAAAGGGTGGTGGCTCTGCCAATAAGACTTATTTCTACCCAATGACAAAGGCTACAATCCAGAATGAAGGGACGTTGATTCCTTTCTTGGTAGAGAAGATCAAGAGTCTGGGTACAGCAGCTTGTCCTCCTTATCATATTGCATTTGTTATCGGTGGTACTTCTGCTGAGAAAAACTTGCTGACAGTGAAATTGGCAAGTATTAAGTACTACGATAATCTTCCGACAACAGGAGATGAGACAGGTCGTGCTTTCCGTGATATCGACCTTGAGGAGAAATTGCTGAAAGAAGCTCAGAAGATTGGGTTGGGTGCTCAGTTTGGTGGAAAAGCTTTGGCACATGATATTCGTGTTATTCGTCTGCCTCGTCACGGCGCATCTTGTCCGATAGGCTTGGGCGTAAGTTGCTCTGCAGATAGAAATATAAAAGCGAAGATTAATAAGGATGGTATTTGGTTAGAGAAGATGGATGAGAATCCAACAGAGCTGATTC